>RPQK01000631.1 GCA_003819755.1 Acidobacteriota bacterium
AGCGCGTGACAAAGTACGAGAGCGACCGATCAGCCGGATCGCGTGGCGGCGAGGGTTCGTCTTTTGACCTGCGCGCCACCACCACCGGGGTCGTCACCACGCTCGGAGCAGTCCCCGGGGCGTATGTCGAACAGGGCGCGACGGTCTGCCGCATCATGGCTGTCGATCCCGTCTACCTCGTCGCCTCGATTAACGAGGCAGACTTCGTTAAGGCTCGCACGGCAACTGGCGGAGAGGCGGTTGCGCCGGGACTTCCTCAGCCTCTGCCCCTTGGTCGACTGGTGTCGGTCGGCCGGATGGTTGATCCGTCCAGTCGCACGCTTCCGCTGACGTACCAGGTCGCCAATCGCCAGGGACTGTTGGCCATCGGGCAGGCGGTATCCGTGCGGCTTTACACCACCGGGAGCAGGAAGGCCGTGACCATCCCCCAGTCCGCCGTCGTGGATGACGCGGGAACTCCGGTCGTTTTTGTTCAGACGGGTGGAGAGACTTTCGAGCGCCGGGGGGTCAAGCTCGGCATTCGAGACGGGGACCAGGTCGAGGTGCTTGAGGGAGTTAAGGCGGGTGAGCGAATCGCCAGCCGAGGCGCCTATCTCGTTCGCCTTGCCGCATTGTCAACCCAGATCCCGGCTCACGGGCACGTTCACTAGGGTTTTGTTGGGTCGTTTCGGAGTCAGGTCGGCGGCGTTTTGGGACCGCGGATCACGCGGATAATCGTGGATAACGCGGATGACATCCGCGTTATCCACGATTATCCGCGTGATCCGCGGTCCCAAAACCGCCGCTGACCTGGCTCCGAAAACGGGAACCGGAGAAGGACAACAGATGATAGACGGATTGATACGCTGGTCGCTCCGAAATCGGGCCCTGGTCTTGTGCCTGGCTGCAGGGTTCCTCGCCTGGGGCATCTACCTCGTCTCGAACATGCCGGTCGATGTCCTTCCCGACCTGACCGCCCCGACCGTGACCGTGCTGGCCGAAGGCGGCGGCATGGCGCCAACCGAGATGGAGGCCCTCGTCACTTTCCCGATCGAGACCGCGCTAAACGGGGCGGCCGGCGTTCGCCGGGTTCGCTCTGCGACGGCAGTCGGAGTGGCCATCATCTGGGTCGAGTTCGAGTGGGGTGAGGACATTTATCGAGCCCGACAGATCGTGGCGGAAAAACTGAATCTCGTCTCCTCCTCGCTGCCGCCTGAAATTGAGACACCGGTGCTGGCCCCTGTCTCTTCGATCATGGGAGAGATTCTTTTTATCGCACTGGAATCCGATCGACACACACCGATCGACATCCGCACGGTGGCGGACACGACCCTGCGCCGGCGCCTGCTAGCCGTTCCAGGGGTTTCGCAGGTGAGCACGATCGGTGGCGCGGAGAAGCGCTACGAAGTGACGGTCTCGCCCGAGAGACTCAGAAACTACGACCTGACCCTCACGGAGGTCGAGAACACGCTGCGCCAGGCGAACCGAAATACGTCAGCCGGCTTTCACGTCGCAGGCGGGCAGGAGTACATGATCCAGGGCACCGCCCGGGTGTCGAGCCTCCAGGAGATCGCCGATACCGTCGTTGTCTCCCGACAGTCCCTGCCGGTTCGGATCCGCGATATCGGGGACGTTCGAATTGGTGAAGCGATCAAGCGGGGCGAGGGGTCGCATAACGGCAGTCCAGCGGTCATCCTGGGGATTCAGAAACAACCGGGCGCGAACACGCTGGAGCTCACTCGAACGCTCGACGAGGTGCTCGACGACGTCCAACGCTCGCTCCCAGCCGGCATGAAGATCGACAAGCAGATCTTCCGCCAGGCCGATTTCATCGACCGCTCGATCCACAACCTTGTCACCGCGCTGCGGGACGGTGGAATTCTCGTGCTCATTGTCCTCCTGGTCTTCCTCGCGAACATACGGGCGACGGCCATCACACTGCTGGCGATCCCTCTGTCCCTTCTGGCAGCCGTGGTCGGCATGAAGATGGCGGGAGCGACGATCAACAGCATGACGCTCGGAGGTATGGCGATTGCGGTGGGGGCGCTCGTCGACGATGCCATCATCGACGTCGAGAACGTGTTTCGACGCCTGCGTGAAAACATACGGAAACCGGAAGGCGAGCGCGTGGCGGTCCTCCAGGTGGTCTACCAGGCCAGCAGCGAGATCCGCGGCTCGATCGTCTTCGCGACGCTGATTATCATCGTGGTCTTCCTACCGCTCTTCTTTCTCGCCGGGGTGGAAGGACGCCTGCTCAGACCTCTCGGTCTCGCGTATATTGTGGCGTTGGCGGCCTCTCTCCTCGTGGCGTTGACCGTTACGCCAGTTCTTTGCTCGTACCTGCTGCCTCGATCACGCGGCGTCCTGCGCGGGCACGAACCGTGGTTCCTGCGGAAGCTGAAAGCCGGGTATCGGCGGCTGTTGCCCTGGCTGTTGCGTCGCTCGGCCCTCGTGATCGCGGGCAGTTGCCTCCTTCTGATTTGTACCCTGGTCGCGTCGCTGTCAATGGGCCGCTCGTTCCTCCCGGAGTTCAATGAGGGGACTCTTACCATTAGCGCGGTGACGATGCCGGGGACGAGCCTCGAGGAATCGGACAGGCTCGGCCAGGCCCTCGAGAGAATCTTGCTGCAGGTGCCCGAAGTGGCTGCGACAGCGCGGCGGACGGGACGGGCGGAGCTGGACGAGCACGTTCAGGGCGTCGAGTCCGCCGAGATCGACGTGGGTTTGGTCATGAAGGAACGCAGCAAGGAGGAGGTGCTGTCCGATATCCGCACCAGGCTGACCCTGCTTCCGGGGACGAACGTGACGATCGGACAACCGATCTCGCACCGCATTGACCACATGCTTTCGGGAACCCGGGCCAATATCGCGGTGAAAATTTTTGGTGACGATCTGGCCACCCTGCGGGGGATCGCCCAGAAGGTCGAAGCGGCGATGCGGGGCATTCCAGGCGTCGTGGACCTTTCGGTCGAGCAGCAGAGTTTCGTCCCTCTCACCCAGGTGAAGTTTGATCGGACCGCCCTTGCTCGCTATGGTCTTCCTGCTGGAGCCGCGGCGGAAGCTCTTCAGACGGCGCTGGTCGGCAGCGTTGTCGGGCACGTTTTCGAGGGGCAGGTGACGTTTCCTCTGGTGGTCCGCTACTCCGAGGGACGCAAGGACCTGGAAGCGCTCGGCCGCACGCTTATCGACACGCCCTCGGGTGTCCGGGTGCCGCTTTCCTCGATCGCGAGGGTCTACGAGGACCGCGGTCCTAACTATATCTCAAGGGAAAACGTCCAGCGGAAGATCGTGGTCATGTGCAATGTGGCTGGCCGCGACCTTCGGAGCGTGATTGACGATGTCCGGCGCCATATAGGGACTGAAGTCAAATTTCCGACTGGGTACCGGGTCGAATACGGCGGCCAGTTCGAGAGCGAAGCGAGCGCATCTGAACGGCTGTTCTGGCTGGGCATTGCTGCGATCCTGGGGATTTTCCTGATCCTCGGCACCGCCCTCAAGTCGTTCCGGGATTCCGTGATCATCATGCTCAACCTGCCTCTTGCGTTGATCGGCGGGGTTGCGGGAGTCTTCCTGTCGGGCGGAGTCATGTCGGTCGCGTCCCTGATCGGATTTATCACCCTGTTCGGGATCGCGACCCGAAACGGCATCATGATGATTTCGCACATCAAGCACCTGATGGAGGAGGAAGGCGTCACCGACTTCAAGGAAGCCGTTCAAAGGGGCGCGGAGGAACGGCTGGCGCCGATCTTGATGACGGCTCTGGCGGCGGGTTTGGCCCTGATTCCTGTCGCGTTGGGGGCCGGTAAACCCGGCAGCGAGATCCAGGCGCCGATGGCGATCGTTATTCTTTCCGGCCTGCTGTCCTCGACCCTGCTGAACATGGTCGTCATCCCGGCCATTTACTTCCGATTCGGCAGAGCCACGGCCGAGGGTATCTGAGAGGTGCCGTAGTAGGGGCCGTCGTCGCGGTAATAAGGGCCGCCGCGCCCTCGATAATACTGGCGGTCTTCCTTCGCCCTCTCACGCGTGGCCTCGCGCCGGTCCTTCTCCCACTCGCGCCAGGCTTCGCGTTGATCCTTCTCCCACTCCCGGCGTTCCTTTTCGGCTTCTTTCAAAGCTTCCCGCTCGTCTTTTTCCCACTCACGCATCGCTTCCCGGCGATCTTTCTCCCATTCCCGACGATCCTTTTCGGCCTCCTTGTATGCTTCGCGCCGGTCTTTCTCCGACTCCCAATGGTCTCGGTCCCTGCCGTCAGCGAGGGCATTGGGAAACGCGACGCATCCGAAGACAAGCAGGATAATGGCTGGCAGCCAGCGGTACAGATTGGTTAACGCAGACATTCAGAACCTCCTTGGAGTATTTAGAGGAAAGCGTAAAAGCGAGGGTTCAGCCGATCGTGCCCCTGTTGGGGTTCGAGAGGTCCGCTTACCGCCCTCTTTGTCCTCGCACGCGAACTGGTTGCCGGTGAGCCTATAATTAGAAGCAGGAAGTGCTCCCGGATGAAGGCGGCAGTTCTTGGCTCTGAGACTCCGCGCCTAAGCCTGCATCTAATGGTAGCCGGGAGGTCATGGGTTCTAATAAAGAAGCCGTCTGTCTCCTGGCGAGCTGCTTTGGCTCACCGCGGAGCGGGAGTTGTCTGCAGCGCCGCCCCGGGCCTGCTTTCTGCCAGTCCTCCCCTCCGGGGGAACCCAAAGCGGCGTCGCCAGGACTCCTGATAAAGCGTCGTCGTCCTTCTGCCCTGTGCTTTATACACATCTTGGAACCGCCGCCCTGGGAGTGCA
>RPQK01000632.1 GCA_003819755.1 Acidobacteriota bacterium
TCCAAGTCGGCTCATCCTGGATTCCCAGAGGTCAGGAGTTCTGAAATGGCATTGGGCGTCTCGCCTGCGCTCCCAGGGGACGCCCGTCCCCGAGAGTTGCGAGAAATGCGCTGACTGTTGGCATTGAGAGTTCGCAATCATCAATCGTCAATCGTCAATCGTCAATCGTCAATCGTCAATTGAGTAATTGGGCTATCATATAGGCCGGGAATGGAAAAGGTGGAAAGCCTGCTCGGCCGCAAAACGGCGACGGCAGGAAAAAGCAGAGCGGGCTGGCGCAAGATCTCGGGACAGGTCCTCATCATCCTCACGGTGACCTTCCTGGTCGTTCTTCTGTTCATTGCGCAGCTGACCTACCGCTACATGACCCTCTCCGCTCAGGCCAATACCTTGGCCCGCAATCTTCAAAATACCTTCGAACTGAACCAGGAGTTGCGGTCCGGCATCCAAGAACAGATCAACATGGTGCACCGGCAGTTCGAACAGATCAACCCGGCTTTTCCCCATCGGCTCACTCAACTGAACTATGAGCTGGGTGCGAAACAGACCCGATACGTGACGTTGAACATCGGCAGCGAAGAACGCTTCACGGTGGAGTCAATCCGCAGCCTGCAGAGCGAGCTGTCGGTCGAAGCTCTCCAGATTTTTGACCAGCTCCGGCGCGGTGAACGCAACGGCGCGCGCGAAGGGATTGCCCGGGTGGAGCAGCTAGGCGAGCGCCTGGAGCGGGAGTTCGAGCTGTTGAACCGAGTGCAGGTGGAGAAGCTGCAAGCCGTGCTCGGAGGTGTCAGAGGTTCCCTGCAAAGGACCCAGTTGGCGATCGCTTCTCTGGCTGCCAGCCTGGTTCTGGTGCTCGGCCTGGTGACCTTGTTGCTTCGCCGCCGGGTGCTCCAGCCCTTGCAGGAGTTGGCCCGGGCCTCAGAGCAGATCAGGCAGGGCGACCTCACTGTCCGTTCTCCGGTCCGTCGCGAAGACGAGATCGGACAGCTTTCGCAGAGTTTCAACTTCATGGCCGCCGCTCTCGCCGACAACTATGCCACACTCGAGCGGCAGGTGCAGGCTCGCCAGCAGCAGCTCGAAAACCTTCAGTCGGACCTCGCTCGAACTTATTCGGTGGAAATTCTTTCTGAGCTGATTCGGGGTGCGGCGCACGAACTGAATAACCCGGTTACCGCCATTGCGAGCTTTGCCGAGCTCCAGAAGATGAAAGTTGCTGCCACCCGTCGAGACGCCGATGAGATCCGGATTCTGGAGGACATCCTGGCCCAGGCCGATCGCTGTCGGCGCATAGTATCGAACCTGCTTCAGGTCGCGGCTCCCTCGGGTGACGAGGATCTCCTGCTGGGAATTAACGGCGTGATCGAGCCGGTCGTCCAACTCCGCGAGTACGAGATGAAACGGCACAACGTGCGTCTCGTGCGCGACTATGCGGCGTCGAATCCCATTGTGCAGGTGGACCCTCCGCAACTCCGTCAGTTGGTTCTGACTCTCCTGGTAACAGCGGACCAGGTGGTCAGGGACCGATTCACGGCAGCTTCGGTCACGGTGAGGACGGATTCAAAAGAAGAGCGGGCGGTTATTGAGATCTTCAGTCAGGGCGGACCTGGGAAGAGTGACGGGGCAGTCCCCTATTCTCCTGCGGCGCTGTCCCCGGTCCTGGCCCTGTGTTCCGCCTTGGCTGAACGGCTGCATGGGCGCCTGACGGGTGAGAGCCGGGAAAATGGCGTAGTGCTGACCATTTCGCTACCCCTTGCCACCTCTGACCAGGCCGACGCGGCCACAAATTCGAACGGAATGCTGAGGAAATGAGACTCCAAGCCAAACACCCGTTGTTTCTACTGATCGCCATGCTCGTCCTGTTCTCGGGCTGCACCAGCCGACCGGACAAGGTGGTTATCGGAGTAGCCCTGAGCGTACAAAACCATCAAGCCGTCCGCCTGGCGGCCGACGAGATCAATCAGGCCGGCGGCATACGAGGGGTTCCGCTCGAACTGGCAGGCATGGAGTGGCAATTCCGAGATGCGGGTCAGCCGAGCGAGATTCTGCAGTGGGCCGAACGCTTTGCCAACACCGAAGAATTGGTGGCTGTGATCGGGCACAGCGACAGCGCTTCAACCCTTTCCGGTGCGGCCTTCTATAACCAGCATCGAGTCCCTCAGATTGTCACGATAGCAACCTCCCCGGCGATCACCAACGTCGGCAACTGGACGTACCGGCTTTGCCTTTCGGACGCCAAACAGGGGCCTGCCCTGGCCCGCTACGCCGTGGAAAAGTGGGGCAAGAAGCGAATCGCCACCTTCTACGTCAACGACGACTACGGGCGAGGCGTGGCTCAGATGTTCGAGCAGGAGGTCCGCCGGTTGGGAGGTTCCATCGTCTCCAGTGTCATGCACCGGAATATCCTGCGCCCGGACGACCAGCAGTTGGTCCAATCGACCGTTGATCGCCTCAACAGCGAAGGGCAGCCGGAGCTTTTTGCCCTGTTTCAGCGGGAGGAGGCGGCCAACTGGACAATTGAAGCAATTCGACGTTCCGGCAGCAAAGCCGAGATCCTGGGCGGAGACACGCTGGGGACCGTCGAGTTTCTAAAAGCTCCTCCCCAGGAGGCCCAGGGCATCCGGTTTTCTCAGTTTTTCTTCCCCGACTCGTCAAGCCCCCGTGCCGCCAAATTCGTGACCGATTATCGGCGCCTGGCCGGAGACGCCCCCGGTTACGGGCAGGCCTTCGCCTATGATGCCGTTTACCTCCTGGCGGAAGCCGTTCGAGAGGCGGGGTTTAGCCGCGACGACGTGAAGTCGTACCTTGATCGCCTCATCGAGGAAAAGCGTCGCGTGGGAGGGGTGGGCGGAAGCTACACCCTCGGTCCCGACCACGACGGCAGGCGAGACCTCTACATCGCCGAAGTCCGCGACGGGGGATTCAAGGTCCTCGCCCGGCTGCCGGTGGACTAAAGAGAACTGACGGCCGACGGCTGACAGCCGATTCGGCGCCACTCCACCGGTCAGGGGCAGCCTCGATTGGACATCCCCGACCATTCTGATCTACATTATCAACATCCTATTCAACGCATCCTTCCCGAGACAGGAGGGGAAAACTATGTCAGAAGTTTTGGACCGAGAGGTCTTAGATAAAGGCTACGCTGTCCCAGGAGCTCTGGTTTCTACGCAGTGGGTGGCCGACCATCTGAAGGACACGAACGTTCGGATCATTGAATCGAACGAAGATCCTTTGCTTTACCCGTCCGGGCACATCCCGGGGTCAGTGCACGTCGATTGGACAAACGATCTGAACCACCCGGTGAAACGGGACTACATCACGCGCGAAAGCTTCGAAAACCTGATGTCGCGGATCGGCGTGACCGCGGAAACGACCGTCGTCTTCTATGGCGACAAGAACAACTGGTGGGCGACTTATGCTTTCTGGGTGTTCCAGCTTTTTGACCACACCCGGGCGAAGGTGATGGACGGGGGCCGGCTCAAGTGGCAAAAAGAAGGACGGCCACTTGTCCGAGAAGTGCCTCAATACCAGCAGACCCGATATCACGCACCGGAGAGGCAAGACGCCAAGAATAGGGCGTTTCGGGACGATGTGATGGAGCAGATCCGCAAGGAGGGCCGTCTGGTTGACGTCAGAAGCCGCGAGGAATATACCGGGGAGCGGCTGCACATGGAGGGATACCCGAACGAGGGAGCGTTGCGGGGCGGGCACATTCCCGGTGCTGCCAATGTCCCATGGAGCCGGGCCGCCAACCCCGAGAACGGGACCTTCCGACCGGCTTCCGAGCTGCGAGACATTTATCTGAAGGAACAGGGCCTGAATGCTCACGACCCTGTCATTTCCTACTGCCGGATTGGAGAACGGAGCAGTCATACCTGGTTTGTTCTCAAATACCTGCTCGGCTTCGACGACGTCAGGAACTACGATGGGAGCTGGACCGAATGGGGCAACCTGGTCAACGTTCCGATCGAGAAATAGGAGCCATGTCCGAACTGCCCGAAAAGCTCGAGTCGCTACTGGCGACGATGCAGTCCATCACGGACCAGAATGAGCGAGTGCAGATGCTTCTGGACTTCGCCGATCGCTTCCGTGAAGTTCCGGGACGGGTCGCAGAACGACCGTTTCCGGAGCAGAACCGCGTGGCTTTTTGCGAGTCCGAAGCCTACGTGTGGGCCGAGGAGCAGCCGGGCGGAACGGCCAAGTTCCACTTTGCTGTAGAGAACCCGTCGGGAGTGTCAGCCAAGGCGCTGGCCTATATCCTGGATCGGACTCTTTCCGGCGCCCCGTTTGAGCAGGTTATGCGCGTTAGCCCGGATATCGTTTCAACGATCTTTCGTCAGAACATCTCCATGGGGAAGGGAATGGGACTGATGGCGATGGTTCGGACGGTTCAGCAGCTGGCGAGCCAGATCATGCGGAGGAAGGGCTGACCGCTGAGGATTTATCCACGAATTACACGAATGACACGAATTGAAGTGATTTCAACTCGTGTCATTCGTGTTACAACCGTAACACTTGATCGCGCCGCGCGTGCAAGTTTGGTTCTGCGCGGCTGTAATTAGTAGTGATATTTGAATTTGGTTCAATTTATTTCAACCGGCTTTTGTCAGATGTTCGAGCGTGGCGGCACGCGCGCTCTGAAGTGTGCTGATCAGAATATCGAATATCGAATGTCGAATGTCGAATGTCGAAGGAAGGGAAAAGCTGTAGACTCGGCGAATGTCGAAGGAAGGGAAGCCTCTCATCTGAACGCTGTCATCGA
>RPQK01000633.1 GCA_003819755.1 Acidobacteriota bacterium
CGGCCCGCGGATCACGCGGATAAACGCGGATAACGCGGATCGACTCCATCCGCGGATGGAGTCGATCCGCGTTATCCGCGTTTATCCGCGTGATCCGCGGGCCGGCCCACTCGCTGCACTCCTTAATCATGAAAGCTCTCGCTTCGGTTCAAGAGCTCGAATCGAGCTCTTTTCGCTCCTTCATGACCTGGCTGAACGCATTCGCGCAGGTCCACGGGCTGCGTGTCCATACTTCGTGGTCCAAGGTGTGGGAATACCCCTGGATTTGGGGCAGGATCTCGGACCTTCCACTGAATGGACTGAAGGTCCTGGATATCGGCTCGGAGTTGTCGCCTTTTCCCTGGTTCCTCTCCTCGCTCGGCGCCCGGGTCTGGATGGTCGAGAAGGACGCCTCATTCGTGGCTTTGTGGGAACAGTTAAAGAAAGAAGGCGGATTCCAGGTCGACTGGAGACTGGTGGATGGAGCTCTGCTGCCGTTCGATGATTCCTTCTTTGACCTGGTGCTTTCGTTTTCCGTCCTGGAGCACATACCCGACAAGGAGCACGCTATTGATGAAGCGGTCCGGGTGTTGAAACCCGGGGGCCGGCTGGGCCTGACATTCGACATATGCGAATTGAAAATGGGGATGAGCTACCCGGCCTGGGGCGGAGAACCGCTGGACATGGAGGAGGCCGATTCTCGGATCGCGGGCCATCCATCGCTTGAGCCGGTCGATCCCGCCGCCTCATGGAATACGGCCGACATCAGCGACTTCGTCAAGTGGCACCTCCAGTCATCCCCCCATCACAACTACACGGTCGGCGGAGCAGTCCTGACCAAGAAGCGCCTCGCCGCCGCCAAGACACTCGACGGAAAACTCCAAGTTCATGCCCTGGACACCGGCGTGTTTGCTGGTAACCTGGGCGACGATGCCATGTACCTGGGCGGCGTCCGCAGCCTCCCTGGAAACATGGACGCAAGCTTTGAGGTGCACGACGTTACCAGAGCCAGCCGGTTCGGGTGCAGCCGCCCCGTCTTCTGGCAAGATCTCAATGCCATTCGCCGACAGATTCTGTCCAGCGACGCGGTCCTCCTCATGGCCGGCACTCCGATCATGGAGGACTGGGGCCTGGAATGGCCTCTCCGCAGTAACGCCTGGAAGCTCGAATGCTGTCACCAGGCCGGCATTCTGGTTCATGCCGCAGGAATCGGGGTCGACTTGCTCCGCACTCCCCAGGCGCTCGAAATTTTCTCCCGTTCCTACCTGCCGATTGCCTCCTGGACGGTCCGTTCGACTCAATGCCTGAGTGCGCTCGTTCAGATGGGTGTCCCGCCTGAGAGAATCTCCGTGGGAGCGGATTGGGTTTGGGTATCCGGTCTGGCGCCCGATCCGGCGGCGGCAGTGAAGTGGCGGACGGAGAATCCCACCGAACTGCCAGTTCGGCGTGTCGGAGTGAACCTGGTCAGTGAAATCTGGACCGGGGACAGCGAACGCGCCAGGCAGTGGAGCGCCTTGCTCGACCGGTTATACGCCGAGCACATTTGTCACTTTTTCTTTTTCTGCAACGAATCACGCGACGGGGAATATTACGATGCGGCCGCAGCGCGGGAAGTGATGGCGTTGATGAGCGCACCTGCTACATTGGTCCCGAATCTTTACTATCATCCCAGCGAGATGGTCTCGATGCTGTCGACCATGGACCTGACGATCAGCTTGCGCTATCACTTCACGACGTTTTCTCTCCTGGCTGGTGTGCCATGCCTCTCGGTCACCAGGGGCCAGAAGATGCAGTCGTTGAACGCCGATCTGGGTCTCCCCTTCGTCGGTGATGCCGTTCGGCCGGCCAGGGAGGCCCTCTTGGTTGAAGCGACCAAGGCCCTCGCCGATCCTCAGGCTTACCTTCGCGAGCTGCAAATCACAATTCAGGGCCTGAAGCTTCGCGCCACGAGCAACCTCGCTCTTTTCGAGCGCGGTCTTGCGGAGGGCGACCTGCATCACGGTTTCTCACACTGAAGAGTCGGTTCATGCGAATAGGAGTTAACCTGCGTCCGTTCAGGCCCGAGATCATGGGGGGGATGGGGGACTGCTTTCGCGAGCTTATCCAGGAGCTCCTCAAGACCGAGCACACCTTTTTCTTTTTCATGGCGCCCTGGAATGTCAATTCACTGGATTTCGCAAAAGGGCGCTGTGAGAAGATCCTGGTCGAAGAAGATTCACACAGCACCATCGGTCGGGCACTTTTCGGCGAGCGGGTCCGAAAGGCGCTCAAAGCAGTCGACCGGTTTTCAGTTAGACGCCTCCCCCGTTTGCATGGCCGTCTGGCCTCTGGAGATCGGCACGGCGATTGGCGCGCGCATCCCGCTTCCAAGTTTGACCTTGATCTCTGGTTCTGCCCCTTCACGGCTCTCGAACCGAGGCCGGTCCCGCTGCCTTCAGTCGTCACTATCCCTGATGTTCAGCATGAGGCCTACCCGCAGTTCTTCCCGGAGGCCGAGCTGCGTCTTCGGCGGACCTACTTCCCGGCGACCTGCAGCATGAGCTCGGCAATCCTCACGCTTTCGGAATTCTCCAAGAAAGACATAGTTGACCGCTACGGGGTTGCGCCGGATCGAGTGCACGTCGTCTATACCGGGGTGTCGCCGCGCTTCTTCACACCCGATCTTGGGGATGCGGCGGTCCGGGCAAAATATAACCTGCCCGAAAGATACCTTTATTACCCGGCCAATGCCTGGCCGCATAAGAACCACTCGTTGCTCCTGATCGCCCTTCGGGTACTGGCCGCAACCGGCCGTCAGGTGCCGCCGCTTGTCTTGAGCGGAGCCCCACTGGAGACCGCTTCCGACCTTGTCCGATTTGCAGATCACCTGGGGGTGCAAGTGCGCCACTTGGGATACCTGCCTTATCTCGACATCCCGGCGATCTATCGTGGAGCTCGCCTCCTGGTTTTCCCTTCCCTCTTCGAGGGCTTTGGAATGCCGGTTATCGAGGCCATGGCTGCCGGAGTGCCGGTGGCAGCTGCGAGCGTCACGAGTTTGCCGGAAGTAATCGGGGATGCCGGAATCCTCTTTAATCCCCGAAAGCCGGACGAGATTGCCGATGCGATTGATCGCTTGTGGAACGATGAGAAGCTGCGCACCGAGATGATACGGCGGGGACGGGAACAGGCTTGTCGCTTTTCCTGGGCGGAATGTGCCCGACGAACCCTGGAGGCCTTCGATGAGGCCGTCCGTGTCCAGAATCCGGCCACTCCGGCTTGCGTTTCGGCTCAGGGGCTCATGTCCGACAACTGGATGGGACGTGAGTTGGTGATTACCGTCAGGGGTGGTGAACCCCGGGGAATTCTGGTTGAGGGCAACTCGCCGGTTGCCGGCTCGAAACTGCGCCGACCAACCCTGGTTTTGTCAGCCGGGTGGAGGAGGCTGCACCGGGAATGCCTCCTCCCCAACGAGCCGTTCCGGCTCCAGTGCAGTCTTAGCGGCCTTAAGCCTCCCTTTGAGCTCCGGCTGCGGGCCGCCCGGACCTTCATCCCCAGGAACGAAGGCTGGAACGACGATCTGAGAGAGCTCTCGATTCACTTCAGCCGCCTCGAAGTAGAAATAGGCGACAAGCGAATTCCATTGCTGAATGCTTAGTTCCGGAACAGGTTTTACACTCAAATGGCGACCGCCGACCTGCCTCTCGTAACGATCGTAACCCCGTCGTACAACCAGGGACGGTTCATAGAAGAGACGGTTCAGAGCGTCTTCAGCCAGGACTATCCGAACCTTGAATACCTGGTTTTCGACGGCGGTTCCCGGGATGGAACGGTCGACATCCTGAGGAAGTACTCGGACCGCCTTTGGTTTGTATCGGAAAGGGATCGCGGCCAAAGCCATGCCATTAACAAGGGATTCAGGAAAGCGAAAGGGGAGATTGTCGCCTTCCTCAACTCTGATGACACTTATCTGCCCGGCGCCGTGTGCGCGGCCGTTCGCGCCCTGCAAGAGAATCCGCAGGCCCCCATGGTCTACGGGGAGGGTAATCACGTTCGCGAAGATGGAACCGTGATGGACCGTTACCCCACCGAGCCCTTTTCCTATTCGCGCCTCCGGGAGACTTGTTTTATATGCCAGCCGACCACGTTCATGAGGAGCAGCGCCGTCCGCGCGATCGGCTACGTCAACGAATCGCTGCACTACTGCATGGACTACGACCTCTGGATCCGGCTCTCGAAACTCGGCGCGCCTGTTTACGTCAACCAGTTGCTGGCCACGTCCCGCCTGTACTCGGAAAATAAGACCCTCGGGCAACGCCGGCAGATGCACTGGGAAATTGCCCGAAACTGGAAGGATCACCTGGGGGAGGTCCCAACCGCTTGGGTCTTTGCTCTAGCCCATGCTATTCTGGAGACCCGCTGGAAGTTTGATCGCACCAAACCGCGAGATAATGCCCTGTTTGTTTCCAGCCTGACGGCCCTGTCCGCACTGCTCTTCCTGTACTTCAACCAGGAAATCAAACCGGAGGAATCCCGCCAGCTGCGCGAGTGGGCTGGCTGGCTGGTCAATGGCGTCGCGAAAAAGCTCAGGATGGGGTAAGCGGTGAGCGTGGGAAAGATGGCTGGGGCTCCTTATGCGAACTTCCTACCCCGAAGGGTACGTAAAAAGCAGGCCTACCCTGGGCTTTGCTCCCTAAACCCTTCGGGGTAGGAAATGCGTATAAGTCTTCATGGCCCACGGGCCGCCCATAGAGGATGAAAATGAAGCCTCGAACAGCGAGGGCTTTTTCGAAGCAGGAGC
>RPQK01000634.1 GCA_003819755.1 Acidobacteriota bacterium
CGGATCCGGCAACTGGAAGAAGCGTGACCCAAGAGGAAATCCTGGAAAACCACGAGCGTTTCAAGGCCAGAACGGCGCTCTTTCGCAAACACGGCTATGATTCGGACAGGGCGAACGCTTTCATTCTCAGCCAAACGCCGGCCTGGCCCGCCCGGGCGCTCGACATAGGCTCCGGCAAGGGACGCTTTCTGGTGGCTTTGCTCAAGCATAGCCACGCGGTTACGAGCGTTGATATCGACTATGCGGAGCAGGGGTTTGCCCGTCTGAACGTCGCGTATGAGGGTTTGTCCGACCGGGTGCGTTTTCTCCAGGCTGACGCCACTCGTCTCCCTTTCCGCGACGCGACCTTTCGCACCGTGGTTTCGGTGAACGCCCTCCATCATTTCCGAGATTGGAGGCCCCTCCTGTCCGAGGTGGTTCGAATCATGCACCCGCAAGGAACCGTGGTGTTGGCAGACTTCAACGAAAAAGGGTTCAACGTTCTCGACCGGCTTTACTCCAAAGAAGGGAAGGTCCATCCGCGGGTCATCTACCGGATTCGGGACATCGTTCAGACTCTGTCGAGCCAGGGATGGAGGATTCGGATGGCAGAAGTAGAGTGCCAGTGGGTCCTGACCGGTTCACGCTTTCCATAGCGAAAGTGGTGCTTCACCTGCCCTGTTCCTGTATTTTTTACGCGGAAGGCGTAAGGCAAGATAGCCCAAGGGTTGGCCCGTTTTTTGGGCCTACCCTGGGTCACGGATTGTGTAAAATCTGTTCCCTGAAGGGGAACCGCAAATGCCGCAGTCTCTATCAAATATCCTCGTACGCATCATCTTCTCGACCAAGGAGCGCTATCCATACCTTAAGGATCCGGCTCTGCGTGCTCAACTCCATAGCTACATGGCAGGCATACTCATTGACGAGAATTGCCCGGGGATCCTGGTAGGCGGTGCTCCGGACCACACTCACCTCTCTGCCAACTGGGCCGGACGTGCTGTGTAGCCGATCTTGTCAAAAACACAAAGAGATCCTCGTCCATCTGGGTCAAAGACACGGATCCATCGCTTGACAAATTCGCTTGGCAAAAGGGCTATGGTGCTTTCTCCATCGGGCAGTCGCCGGTGGAGCAGGTCAAAAACTACATCCGGCGCCAGGATCGACATCATCGACGCGTTTCGTTTCAGGACGAGTTCCGGGAGTTTCTTCGCCGCTATGAGGTAGATTTCGATGAACGATACGTGTGGGACTAGCGTCTATCAGGCTTCCTTTGCTTTTCCCCTTCAGGGAAAGGACTTAACTTCCCTGTGACCCAGGGTAGGCCGCAAACGACGCGGCCAACCCTGGGCTATCTTGCTTTACGCCTTCGGTGTAAAAAGCCCGGGCCCCCAAAACAGCTCGGCGACCTCTCGTCAAGTGCCCGGTTGTCGCCTCTCACGTGGGGCTCCCCGTTGGGGCTTTGGCCCTGGTGCACCGCAATCTAGACGAAGCGGCAGGCCTGCTCCAGGTCCCTGAAATCCTGACTTTGGACCCAATCCGGGAAATCCGTCCTCGCTTTAAGCAAGGATTGACGGAGTCTTTCTGGGCGTCCCCAGTCACTCCAGAAAACCCCTTCGAGGGGCATCACCAGGCTTCTCCCAGCGGCCGGTGTCAGGAAGTCATTGGAAAAATCCCGTGTTGGTATCTGGCTGTAGATCTTGCGCAGTTGCGCTGCCGCCTGCAGGGATTGCAGCGACTGCTCAGGCTTATCGACTTGCCAGAAAGCCTCCACTCCATCCACGACTTCAGGCAGAAGCTCCTTTCCCAGCTGCCACAATGCCCGAGCGGAGCTCACCGTGATCATTGTGTTCCACAGGCAGCCCGATTCCAGCCACTTCTCAGCTTGAGTTCGTGAAGGCTTCTCATGGAAACTCAAGACCTTCCGCAAGGGAAGAGTTTCCTCGAAAGCGGCGCTTTTGCCTGGTTCTATCCACCCATAATCAGTCTCCGGAGCGTCGGCGACTGCTGCGACAAGAATGATCCTGTTCGTGTAAGCCTTGGCGAGATCAACCGCGTGCCGGAGTTGAGCCACAAACTGGCGTTCCGGATAGAAGAAGTGATCAGAGGGAAGGATCAGAACGATGGCTTCCGAAGCCCGGGAGATGACTTGGGCCAACGGCCAGAACACTCCGACCGCTGTACCTCGGGCCTGCGGCTGTTCGAGCACCTGACCGGGGATCTCGTTCCCGAGGTATTTTCGATGGTTAGCTCCTATCACCGTGATCGTGTATTGCTTGTCGGTCAACGCCAGAGCCCTGTCCACGGTCTTTTCCAACATCGAGCGGGCGCCGCAAAACCGGCAGTATTGTTTCGGGCGAGGATCTCCGAAACAGCGCTCAGTGAAAGGACACATGCGGGTCCCCTCGCCACCCGCCAGGATTATTACCCAAGGGAGACACTGCATTTGACTCTCCGCGATGAAAGACCACAAAGCAATTGGCTCTCCAAATTTATGTGCAGGCGGGAACGGCCAAGCGGAAAGCGAGCGTGAGGAAATACTGTCCTGGCGGTCTCCGCGGAAGCGTGCATTTTGCAATTCTGGAATTCTCTCGAAGAAGCAGACTGCCCGATTAAGGAAAGAACCGGACAGACCGCCAAGGCTGCCGTCTGCTTTCACCGCTTTTGGCACCGGATTTGATGAGGGATTTAACGGGCAAACGAAAGGAGAAGCATGAACCAGGTCACCGCCAATTTGCATGCCCCGGATACCGTTACTTTCGGTCCGGTTCCATCCCGGCGTCTGGGTCGTAGTCTGGGAATCAACAATATTCCTGCCAAAGTCTGCTCGTACTCCTGCATTTACTGCCAGGTCGGACGGACCCCCGCCATGACTGTGAGCCGGTGCGCTTTCTATGAGCCGGAACTGGTTGCCGCAAGAGTAAGAGACAAATTGGGAAAGCTGAAAGAACTCGACGAGCCAATTCACTATCTGACGTTTGTTCCGGACGGAGAACCGACCCTGGACGCCGGACTCGGAGCGACGCTGGAACTGATCCAGCCTCTGGGAATCAAGCTCGCCGTCATTTCCAACGCATCCCTCGTGTGGATGGAATCAGTCCGCCGGGATTTGAAGAAGGCGGATTGGGTTTCCCTAAAAGTGGATACCGCCGACGCAAGCAGCTGGCGGGAACTGAACCGTCCGCACGGCGGTCTTCGTCTTCAATCGATTCTTGAGGGCTTGCTGGAGTTCAAGCAGGAATTCCAGGGCGAACTGGTCACCGAGACCATGCTGGTCAGAGGCGTCAACACGCGAGAGCCGCAACTGCGCCAAACAGCCGCTTTTCTAGCGCGACTGAAACCAGCGAAATGCTACGTTTCAGTCCCGATTCGGCCCCCTGCAGAACGAAGGGTGGAGATGCCTGATGAGCACACTCTGACTACCGCTTACGAGATTTTCGGTCAGGAGCTTGCGGCTGTCGAGCTCATCACTGGTTACGAAGGAAACTCGTTCGCTTCCACGGGTGATTTGGTTCGTGACCTCTTGGCCATCACTGCCGTTCATCCCATCAGAGAAGACGCGGTGCAGAATCTGTTGGACAGGGCCGCGGCCGACTGGCCGGTCATCGACAGCCTCATTGAACTGGGAAGACTGTCCAAAACAGAGTATCGCGGAATGACCTTCTATGTCAGGACGCTTCCCGGGCGCCGCTGAGTCAATCGGGTTAGACGCCCCCACCGGCCTGGTTTTCAGAGAGGAGGATCGTTGCTGCCACCACGGTTGTCCACCGGCCTTCCTTGTCCCCGACAGCCGACTGCGTGATGTTGCGCGTGTTGACGATGCGGCCCGATATCTTCCAGATCTCCCTCTTCTCGTCCCAACTCTGATTGGAATCGAAGTCCACTCCCAGAGTCGTGGCCAACATCTCCGCGGCGAGGTCCTCCGCATAGTCACCCGATATCCGCTCGGTTTGCCCGTAGCTGTGGTGCTCGCTCAGATAACCGTGCTCGCGCGGGTCCTTGGGTATAGCAACACCCACCGAGGCGGCAATCAGGCGATTCGGCTCATTGGTCGACGTCTCGGCCATGACGCAGAAGACCACGGTCCCTGGTTTCAGTCTTTTCAGTCCCTGCGGCCTCGAAACCAGGCGGCACCTCGGAGGAAAGATGCTCGAGACCCGCACCAGGTTGAAGGCTGCGATTCCGGCGTCCCGCAACGCCATCTCGAAGCTCGTCAGGCGTTCCTTGTGCCTGCCTACCCCTTTGGTGAGAAACATTTGGTCTGGGATCATCCGAGTGGCCCCCTCCGGCGGGGTTTGTGCCGCCGGGTTAAGTCGAAAGCATGAAAGATGCCAGTTTCGCCCGCTTCGCTCTGCTCCGTGCGTGGCTTCCTGTGATCCCTGCAGGCCAGCGCGCGGTCTTGTTAGCGCCGGATCAAGGAAGTGTCATCAGGCTGGAGAAGCGGCAAGACAGTGTGCAAGAATACAGGCCTGCTTGGTGCAGGGTCGTGGACGGGATGTGGGAGCAAATTCGATGTCTCTGATTGAGTTCGAAAGTGGGCAGAAAGCGCGGATCGTTCAGATTATGGGCGGCCTTAAGATGCGGGACCGTCTGATGACGATGGGTATTCGAGAGGGGAGCGAGGTGACGATCGTCAACCAGCCGAGCCGTCACGGCCCCGTCGTGATATCGGTGTCCGGGAGCCAGTTTGCGCTGGGGAACGGTGTGGCGTCCCGCGTGCTTGCCCGCCTTGTCGACGAATGAACATTCTCCTCGTAGGGCACCC
>RPQK01000635.1 GCA_003819755.1 Acidobacteriota bacterium
CGGCGGCGGACTTGTTCGGCGTATTCCGCAGCACGGACCGGGGAGACCACTGGACAGCGGTCAACAGGGGGCTCAGAGCCATGCGGGTCTATCCCCTGGCAATCGACCCGGCCACGCCTGCCACCGTTTATGCGGCGGGGGAGTACGGCGGCGTGTTCCGCTTGGAGTGGGACTGTGCCCTTCATTTCTCCCAGTTTGGGAATGGCCTGGGGTTCACCTCGGACGTCGTCCTCATCAACCCATCCCCATCCAACACCGTCTCGGGCGCGATTGGGGCCGCGGATGACCTCGGATTTTTCCTCGCAGTCGGCCTAAATGGCGGGCCCGACTTCTCAATACTCCCGCTCGGTGCTCAGACCCTGTCCACCGACGGGCTGGGAGGACTGCTCGCTGGCTCCGCCGCAGTTGGGGCGGATGGCGTTCTGGGCGGGGTGGTCCGTTTCAGCATTCCTGGAATAGGCGTTGCGGGTGTCGGGGCGAGCGAGCCGACAACCGGGTTCGTAATCCCAGTCCGCCGCACCGCTGCCATCAACACCGGGGTCGCCTTCTCGAACCCGGAGCTCCATACGATCGCGCTCGCGTTGACGCTCAGGAACCTGCAGGGGCAGGAGGTTTCGGGGGGGCGCCGGACCATCCAGGACTTCCCTACCCGCGCACACCTGGCCCAGTTCATCCATGAGCTTTTTCCCGAGGCCTTTCCCGAGGCCCAGACCGGTGCTTTTGAGGGTACTCTCGTGGTGGTTGCCACCGGTGGCAAGATCGCGGCGACGGCGTTGGAACTGGGGCGGGAGCCGGGTCAGTTCACCACTCTCCCGGTTATTCCGCTGGCGACCGGTTCTGCCGCGACTGACTTTGCTTTCGCCCAGTTCGGCAATGGCCAGGGATTCACTTCGGACTCCCTGCTCGTCAACCCCAGTGCCGACAGGTCGGTGTCGGGGACGGTAAAGTTTTACGACGAACAGGGTCAGGCGATGCCGGTGGGCCTGGGAGGACCGGGAGGGCAGACGAGCCAGGCGTTCTCGATACCGCCAATGGGCATGGTCAGGATCTCGACCGATGGGTCAGGAGCCGTGACAGTCGGTTCGGCCACTGTCAGCGCTGATGGGCCGGTTGGCGGAGTAGTGCGGTTTCAGATCCCGGGAGTCGGGATCGCGGGTGTGGGAAGCAGCGCCTCCTTGACCCGTTGCCTCATTCCGGTTCGAAGAACGAGCGCAGGCATACGGACGGGAATCGCGCTCCAGAACCGGGAGGAGGGCCCGGTGACAATCAGGCTCACACTGCGGAACACGAGTGGCGCGGCAGTGGCAACTGGCACGATTGACAGTCTCCCCGCTCGCGGCCACGTGGCAAAGTTCGTCGAGGAACTGTTCCCTGATGTGACTGGCCAGTTCCAGGGGACGCTTTCAGTCGAGGTCACCGGAGGAACGGTCGCCGCGACTGCCATCGAGCTCGGTTCAAAACCGGGCGAGTTCACGACATTGCCTGTCACGCCGGTGCAGTAATGCATCTAGGGAGATTAGCGGGGAAATAAGAGGGCACTCTGACTGCTTCTGCGTCGTTTTCCGAGCCCTTAGCCTCATTGGTTTGCTCAGGCGCGTCTTCCGGCAAAGGGCTAGCCATGGCTCCCGCACTTCAAAGGCTGTGGCGCGCTCGCGAAATGTTGGGCGGTTCGAAGATACGTATAAAGATCAGGGCAGAGGGGAGGGCGGCTTTTTTCTCTGGGCAGGCCGGAGTCCGCCTGCACTCCAGGTGACGGAGTCGTTGACTCCAGGCATCTCCCGGTCCAGAATTCACCCGAGGTGAACATGACGGATACTCCGAAAAGAGGCGCTGAAACACCATGGTCCTGCCCTTCAACAATCGACCGGCGAGGCTTCATTCGAAAGAGCGGCGTTGTCCTCGGTAATATTGCCGCGGTGAGCCTGTTGGGTCGGTCCTCACTGGTTCGCGCCGCTGAGGCAGGCGACCGGATGAAGAAGGCTGTCGGATGGGGCATGATCGTTGAGAACCTGTCAATCGAAGACAAGCTTCGTCTTGCAAAGGACGTCGGCTTCGAAGGCGTGGAGGTGTCCAGGCACACATCACCAGAGAACTCGGTCGAACCCCAGGCACTTGCCCGGGCCAGCGAAAAAGTCGGAATTCCAATTCACGGGGTAGTCAACGGGAGCCACCCGGATCTCCAGGCGGCGATTGAAGAAGCGGCCGTGTACGCCGCCACCAGCGTCCTGCATGTCGTGCGTACTGATCCTCAAAGCTCCTACCTGGAGAACTACCGGCGCACCCAGGAGCTTATCCGGGGTGCAATTCCCGACGCCGAGAAGAAACGAATCAACATCCTGATCGAGAACGTCTGGGCCACCTTCCTGATCGAACCCCTGACAATGGCCCGTTACGTCGATGAATTGGGCAGCCCCTTTGTGAAGTCCTACTTTGACGTCGGGAACGTCATGCGCTGGGGTTATCCGCAACACTGGATCGAGGTGTTGGGAAAGCGAATCGACAAGATCCACATCAAAGAATACAGCCTGAAGACCGGCATGAGCCAAGGGATGGGTAAGGGTTTCGACTTCCCTCTGGGCGAAGGCGACATCGATTGGAAGCGGGTTCGGGACCAGCTGGGAAGCATCCAGTTTCGGAGTTGGGCCACCGTGGAAATGCGGGGGGGAGACCGCCAGGCTCTTGCAGATATCTCGGCTCGGATGGATCGCGTTCTTGTCGGATAGCCGCGCGCTTTACAGAAACCGAGCATCGCCGTGTACCTTGCGATCTTCCTGCTCGCCGCTTGCTCGCAAGCTGACACGACAACAGGGTCTGACAGTCCCTCAATCCGTACTTGATCAAGCGACCATCGTTGGCCCTTGAAGGGCGACAGAGGTCTGGAGCTCCGGCGCCTAGTTGGCACTCGAACGCCGGGTGGTGCGCCGCCGTTGACTGCTCGAATAGCGCCGGCTCCAGCCTGCCCCCTGGGTTGTTGTCTGTATTCGGCACAACCGATCCCCGGCGGTAATGTACAGCACGGATCCATTTTCCCCCCAGGCACAGTTAGCGCTCTCGCCGGTTCGTATCCTCCCCAGAAACCGGCCGTCCGGTGCGATGATGTATATTCCTCCCGGTCCCGCCGTGAAGAGATAACCGTTGCGGTCGACCTTGATGCCATCCGGCAATCCAGGGCTCAAACCCGTCACATCCTGGATGACTCGCCCGGTCCCCAGCTTGCCGTCCGGCCCGATTCCGAAAGCCAGCCAGACAGCGCGTTTCGGGTCCGAGTTCGATACATAAAGCGTCTCCTCGTCGGGAGAAAGGGCAATGCCGTTGGGGTACGAAACCTGGCTGGTCAGCAGACTCAGCTCCCCGCCCGCCGTCAAACGGTACACACCGTTGAACTTCAACTCTTTGGCCGGATCGGAGTTCCCCTTCGGAAGCCCATAGGGAGGGTCGGTAAAGTAAAGATCGCCATTCGATGCGAAAACCAGATCGTTCGGGCTGTTCAGCCTCTTGCCAAGATAATGGGAGGCAAGCACGGTGAAAGTCCCGTCTTCTTCCAGACGCACGACGCGGCGTTCCCCCTGCTGGCATATGATCAGCCGGTCCCTTTGGTCCAACGTCAGTCCGTTGGACCCTGGCAACCCCGACGTGGGCGGTCCGTCATATCCGCTCGGCGTGAGATACGTAGCCAGCCCACGAGATGGGGCCCACTCGTAGATGGCATTCTTCGCGACATCGGAGAAGAGGAGACATCGGCGTGACTGGCTCCAGACCGGTCCTTCCGACAATAAAAAACCCGTTGCCAGTTGCTCGACGGGCGTCGTCGTGGTCAGAAGGTGATCCAACTCCGGATCGAATTTCTCAATCGCGGCGACCACTGCCTGGTCCTGGGCCGAAGCGGCAAGCATGGAGATAGTTAGTGCTAGCGTCAATATCGAAAGCTTGTTCATGTTGCGATGAGCAGCCAGGCCCTTAAAGGTTTCCGGTTCAGGGTTCGGGTTCAGGTTCAGGGTTAAGAGCGAAGTCTGAACCGGGAACCCGGCGCAGTCACTGGGTTCTCAGAAGTGGGTTCAGGACGGACCCCCTGCATCGCCGCAGCCCTTCTAATTTCAGTATAGGCGAGAAGCGGCGGGATGTGAGAACCGGATCGGGTTGGAAGCGGGAGACAAAGGCGTCGGACCAGGGCATTCTGGACGGGTTGCCGACGCAGGGTGGCTTTCGAAGGAGGGCGCTGAACGCGCTCCCTCCTTCGAAACCCACGCTGCGTTGATTGGAACGAAGATGATCAGCGGTCGGCTTCCGCCTCACATCCCGGGGGGACCGGCCGCCGCGCGGCGCATGCCAGGACATAATCGAGAATCATCCGGCCATAGTCCGACGCGAGAGAGACTTCCTCGGGGCGGACCTCGACCTGGTGCAGATACTGCAGCCTCAGGCAGTCCTGATCGCCCAGGCGGCGAGGCATGACACCGGCAAAAAAGAACCCGAGGTCCTCGATGGCGGGCAAAAAGCAGTCAATTGCCGGATCACCGATCGGGAGATCGAGAGTGATCGCCTTCAGATCACGGGCCGTGAACTGGATGAGCTTCAGGCGGAGCCTCTCGACCAGATCCGAGCCGAATCGCTCCACCAGGATGTTGCCGAATCCGTGGACATGGCTCGCCGAGACGCGCAGCACGCTGTCTGAAGGAAGCGACCCCGTCCCTGGCTCGACAACCTCCATCTCGATGCCCATGTTACTGTAGATCGTCC
>RPQK01000636.1 GCA_003819755.1 Acidobacteriota bacterium
ACCGGGCTGGTCGCGGTCGGCCTGGCCAACGGCGTCACCCCGGTGCTGAATTTTGACCACTTTTATAACCATGCGGAACTGACAAGAGCGTTGCAGACGCTGGCCGAAGCATATCCCCAGTTCGTGACCCTCAAGTCAATCGGGAAGTCCCATCAGGGACGGGACATTTGGGCCGTTATCCTGAACAATCGCAAGACGGGGCCGGCGGAACACAAGCCGGGCTACTACATCGACGGCAATATCCACGGCAACGAGATCCAAGGGGCCGAAGTGGCTCTCTACGCAGTCTGGTATCTCCTCACGAATTATGGAAAAGGGGAACTGGCGACCCGCCTGCTGAATGAGAGGTCGTTCTACGTGGTTCCCACCATGAACCCCGACAGCCGGGACTACTACATCGGGCAGGCGGCCGATCCGAACTCGCCACGTTCCGGGCTCGTCCCCTACGACAACGACCGGGACGGCGTGAAGGATGAAGACGGCCCGGACGATCTCGACGGAGACGGATCCATCACCCAGATGCGCCGGAAGAGCCCAACCGGCCGGATGAAACCCCATCCTGACGATCCGAGGATCATGGTCCAGATCCGGCCTGGCGAAAAAGGCGAGTACGAGACACTCGGCAGCGAGGGGATCGACAACGATGGCGACGGTTCGATCAACGAAGACGGACCGGGCGGCTATGACATGAACCGCAACTTCGCCTACAACTGGCAGCCGAATTACGTGCAAAGCGGATCTGGCGATTTCCCGTTCTGCTTTCCCGAAACCAGGGCCATCCGCGATTTCCTGCTCGCTAATCCGAATATCGCCGGGGCACAGAGCTTTCACAATTCGGGCGGGCTGATCCTGCGAGGCCCGGGCGCCAAGAACCTGGGAGAACCGCCGGCCACCGACGTTCGGGTCTACGATTTCATTGGCAAGAAGGGCGAAAAGATGATCCCTGGCTACCGCTACATCACCGTCTACAAGGACATGTACACGGTGTACGGCGGGAGCCTGGACTTCATCTACTGCACCCTCGGCATCTTCACCTTCTCGAACGAGTTGGACACCGACTATGCAACCGGGACCGGATACACGCAGCGCGGCGCCCAGCGGGATCAGCGGGAAGACGAGGACCTGGCCTACCTGCGCGGGCTGCAGCGTCGCCTGGACGAGATGGTCTACCACGACAACGTTCTCCTGGGTGACTTCTATGCCGACTGGAAGCCCTACAAGCACCCGCTCTACGGTGATATAGAGATCGGAGGCATTAAGAAGTTCGGAAGCCGGGTGCCTCCACCCTTCAAGCTCGCCGAAACCTGTCACCGAAATGCCGCCTTCTGCATGTTTCACGCCGATCAACTGCCGCGACTGTCCTTCTCGGAGCCCAAGATCACAAAACTGGACGGCGGTCTCTACCAGATGGATCTTTCGATTGAGAATTCCCGGGTTACGCCGACAGTCGCAGGGATAGCCCGGCAAAAGAAGCTGCATCGGCTTGACCGCCTGGTCATTGAGGGTGAGAAGACCAAGCTGGTCGCGGCCGGCCAACTGACCGACAAGGACCGCGGTCTCACCCGGCAGCTCAAGACGCGGGAAAACGTTTTGTGGATGGATGGCGGGACCCCGGGCTTCGGGCAAAGCGAGGTTCGACTCCTGCTCCGCGGAAAGGGTGATATCAAGCTCGTGTACGACTCGCTGAAGGGCGGGCAAATCGAGAAGAAGGTGAAGCTGCCTTAGAAAGCTGAGAGTCTTTATTGCAGCAGCGAATTGCCCGAATTCAAAGGACCTCAAAGACCTCAAAGACAAAGCAACAGTCACCGTCCTTGAGGTCTTTGAGGTCCTTGAGGTCCTTTTGAATTCGTGTAATTCGCTGCTGCAATAAAGACTAAGAACTATGACCAAAGACCGCCTGGTTTTGCGCCTTCCGGCTGACGAGGCTTATCTGCCGCTGGCTACATCTTTTGTCGAAGAAGCGTCCACCGCCTTCAGGCTCGGCCAGAGCGAGGCGTTGTCGCTCACCCTGGCCACGGAGGAGGTCTTTCTTCACCTGGTGAAAGCCGTCATCAGTGACCGAGACTGCATCGAAATCGGCTGCACGAACGGCGGATACCGCGTCCGTGTCGACCTTGATTTTCCGGCAGCCCGACTAGATCTGCGTACCTTCAATCTGACCGCTTCGGTCACTCCAACGGACGAGTCCAGCCTCGAGGAGATGGGGCTACTCCTCGCCTCACGGTCGGTGGATCAGTTCCAGCTGGTGCAGCTGGAGTCAGCCAGACTGCGGCTCGGGCTGTTCAAGGAAAGGGCTTACCCGCCGATTGGCCAGCCCGACCTGCCGGCAGCTCGACCTCTAGGCCTCTACCTGGTCCGTCCGGCAACGAAGGAAGAAGCAAAAGTGCTGTCTCAGATCGCTTTTTCGCGATACACGGCAGACCTGCTTCCCTCGTTCCTGGGATTTCCCGGCAAGCTCTCGGATATGGTGGCAGCCGGAGACTACCAGGCTGCGGTGGCGGTGGGAGAATCCGAGACCCTGGGCGGGGGGTTACTGTGGCGCTCGGAGGGTGGGCGGATCGCGGAATGTTATGGTCCTTATCTGGTCGAAGGAACCGGAGAGAACTCCGAGGTCGGCGAGGCGCTGATCGATCACTGTCTCGGCATCATCGCGAAAACCTCGGTGACCGGCCTTCTAAACTTTCATCCGACGCCTGACTTTCCCCAAAACCGATTCGAGCGGCTCGGCTCACTGCGGCGCTCAGACGAGACGGTATCGTCGAGAACGGCGTGGTTCCGCTTGCTTCATGAAGACCCGGGGACGGTTTGCTGGACCTCTCCGGCGCTGGCCGAGTTCCTGACCGGGCAGTATGAGCGGCTGGTGCTGCCGCGCGAAATCAGGTTGGTTCGCGACGAAGGAGAGAATCGGGATGCACACTCGGTCCTGTTCGCCGACATCGACCGAACGCGCTCGAGCGTTACCCTGCACCCCGTCTGGCCTGGACTCGACTCGGCGCACAACCTCGAGACCCATCTTCAACTCCTGAAAGCCGAGGGATTCCGGGAGATCCTCTTCTCCCTTGACGCCGGGCAATCGTGGCAGGCGCATTTCGCGCCGTTCCTGCTGGACGCCGGTTTCCAGCCGCAACTCATTCTTCCTTACGCCGGACAGGGAGACATGGTTCTTTTCCAGTTGTGATGACGCCGATGACCCCGACATCGCCTCCTCTCAGCCGGCTCGTTCCCGAGTACGTTCGACGCTTTACCGCGTACATACCAAGCAAGCCGGACGACGAACTGAAGAAGCTTTACGGTTGTTCCCGCTTGTTTCGACTCAACAACAACGAGAATGCCCTGGGCCCGCCGGCACCCGCGCAGGAAGTCATCAAATGTTTCCCTGCCCCCCGGGCGTCCATCTACCCGAGTGGCGATGCCTATCACCTGAGAATCAGGCTGGGCGAACGCCTGGAGGTTCATCCCGATCAGATCCTCGTCGGCAACGGCGCCAATGAAGTGATCAGCTTCGTCATCAAGGCCTTCTGCCAGGAGGGTGACAATATCATCACGGCCGACAAGACCTTCGCCGTCTACGAGTGGGTGGCCGAGTTCTCGGGATTCGAGGCGCGCCTGGTGCCGCTCCAGGATTTCAGATTCGACGACCAGGGAATGCTGGCACAGATCGACGACCGGACCAAGATCCTCTTTGTCTGCAACCCCAACAACCCGACCGGCAGCTACTGGAGTGAAGCCCGGCTCCGGCGATTCCTCGAAACTGTGGCGGGTCGTCAGATCGTGGTGATCGACGAAGCCTACGGCGAGTTCGTCGAGGATTCAGGTTTTCCAAACTCGATCCGCCTCCTCCACGAATTCCCGAACCTGGTCGTATTCCGGACGTTCTCGAAAATGTACGGATTAGCCGGTCTGCGGATCGGTTACCTGGTCGGTGATCACGAGGTCGTCGATGTGATCCGCCGGACCTGCGTCGTCTACTCGGTCAATTCCCTCGCCCAGATTGCCGCTTACGCCGCTTTGGAACAGGATGGCGAGCATATCGCGAAGACCCGGGATCTGGTTCGAGAAGGCAAAGAACTGCTTCATCGGGAAATCAGGAATCTGCGGCTGCCGTTCGTGTCAGGAGCCGGGAACTTCCTGATGGTCCAGCTGCCGATCAACGACGGTCTCGCCTATCGCAAGCTCATGAGGGAAGGAGTGATGGTACGCAGCATGACCGGCTTCCGGTTCCCGAATTGGATTCGCGTGACGGTCGGGCAGCGGGACGCGATGGAGGCGTTGGTGGAGGGGCTCCGGAAGGTGCTAACAGACTGACAAACTGACAAACTGACGGACTGACAGACTGACAGACTGACAGGCTGACAGGCTGACAGGACTGACAAACTGACAGGACTGACAGACTGTCAAACTGACAACCGATAAACAAACGACACGAGAAACCGGCAGCTTTAACGAGTCCCGGGACGAAGGCCACGTACCCCCGGGACTCGGTTCGAGCTGTCGGCTTCTCGTGTCGTTGTGTACCGGTTGTCAGTCTGTCAGTCTGTCAGTTTGTCAGTTTGTCAGTTTGTCAGTCTGCAGTTTGTCAGTTTGTCAGTCTGTCAGTTTGTCAGTCTGTCAGTTTGTCAGTTTGTCAGTTGCCGCCAGCTTCGACAGCTGCGCCCGGTGGAAGGCTTTCACGTACTGGCGCTCCATGAGCCGGATCAGCGGTATCTCGGGCATGAACTCG
>RPQK01000637.1 GCA_003819755.1 Acidobacteriota bacterium
CAGATTACGAGACGCTGCTCGCGATCCCCGGTGTCGGGGCGAAGACTCTGCGAGCACTGGCCCTTGTCTCCGAGTTGATCTACGGGGCCAAGCCTTCGTTTCGTGACCCGGCCCGGTTCTCCTTCGCCCACGGCGGGAAGGACGGGACGCCGTTCCCGGTCGATCGCCCGACCTACGACAGGACCATCCAGATCCTGCACGACGCGCTGAACCGCGCCCGGGTCGATCACTCGGAGAAGGTCGGAGCGCTTAAGCGGCTGGCGAAGTTCGAGAAAACGCCATAGCGTTCCCGGGTGGCGAAAAGGATTTATCCACGAACACGAACGAACACGAACGAACATCTTTTTGTTCCTGTTGGTTCGTGTTGGTTCGTGGATAACAAATTCTCGCCGGGTCAAATCCCTGCCCAAATCTTCGAACCCCGCCGGCTACGACTCCGTGGGCACCTCGCCCGCGGGCACCAGCCGTCCCCCGACCATTCGATACTCCAGGTCGCAAAGGTGGGCCAACCGCGGGTTGTGAGTCACGATTATCGAGGTGAGCTCATGGATCGAGTGAACCTCGACCAACAGTCGATGAATGACTTCTGCCGTGTGAATATCGAGGTTTCCAGTCGGTTCATCAGCTAAGAGCAACGAAGGAGTGCCAGCCAAGGCGCGCGCCACGGCAACCCGCTGCTGTTCGCCGCCGGAGAGTTCCCCAGGCCGGTGATCCGCACGATCCGTCAGGGACACTTCCTCGAGAAGCTTCTCGGCGGACGGGAGAGCCTCCGAGCGCGACAGACCGCGGATGAGCAGCGGAAACATCACATTTTCTACCGCGGAAAATTCTGGGAGAAGGTGATGAAACTGGAACACAAACCCCACGTGGCGGTTCCGAAACCGGGCCAACTCCGACTTGTCGAGCCGGCTGAGATCCTGTCCCGCAATGACTATCCGGCCGGCGTCGGGTCGGTCCATTCCTCCAACCAGGTGCAGGAACGTACTTTTGCCGGAGCCACTCGCCCCCGTGACCGCAATCATCGCCCCTTGCCGCACTTCGAGGCTGAGATTCACGAGAATGTCCAGCCGCTCGTGACCCGAGCGAAACGACTTGCTCAGATTGGTCACCTCGACAAGGTTACTCATAACGCATCGCTTCAATCGGGTCGAGCCGGGACGCGGCCCTCGCCGGGTAAAGGGTGGCGAGGAAGCTGACCACTACGGCCACGAACGAGATCAGCACGACGTCCGGCCATTCCAGGCGGAACGGCACATACGGAATGGAGTAGACCTGGGGCTCAAGTGGGAAGACCTTGTAGGCATCCAGGTACCAGACTGCGAGGCAGCCGACAATATCACCGATCACCGTACCTACAGCACCGATAATCAGCCCCTGGAGAATGAATATACCCATGATTGTGCGCGACGTCCCGCCCATTGCCGTTATGATGGCGATGTCCTGGTTTTTCTCGATGACCATCAAGGTCAGCGTACTGACGATGTTCAAGGAGGCGACGAGGACGATCAAACCGATGGCAATAAACATCGCCAGCCTCTCCAGCCGGAGGGCGGAGAACAAGGGACGATTCAGCTCGATCCATGTGTTGGTGGTATAGCCTCGGCCGGCGGAAGCCTTGATCCTTCCCGCCACTTCCTGGGCGGCATAAATGTCGGCAACACGGTATTCGAGCGCCGAGACCTCGTTGCTCGTCAGGTTAACGAAATGCTGAGCAGCGGGCAAAGGCACGATCGCCCAGTTGGCATCGTACTCCCAGAGGCCGGAATCGAAGATCGCGATCACGCGAAAAGTCTGGATTCTCGGCATTCTTCCCAGGGGAGAAAGCTCACCCCCAAACCCGATGGCCCTCACTTGTTCGCCGACCAGGACGCCGAGGTTTTGTGCAAGCTCCTGACCGATCACGATAGCCGGGACCCCTGATTGGCTACCGAAGTCGCTGACGTTTCCCTCTGATATCGCCGGCAAAGGCAGCCTGGAAGTGGGCCCGGAGGCTGGAACCCCCTTGAGAATGGCCGCCTGCTGCCGCAGGTCACTCTGGAGCAGGGCCTGGCCGTAAATCGAAGGGCTGACAGTGAGAACGCCCGGGATGCGGGAGGTCTCAGCGACCAGGGCCTCGTAGTTCGTGATCGCCTGAGTCCCGATCTTAAACAGGGTGACGTGAGACGTCGCCTGCAGTATCCGGGACTGAAATTCCCGCTGAAAGCCGCCATTAAGGGATAACGCCACGATCAAGGCGGCGACTCCGGCCGCCACCCCCGTCACGGAAATCAGGCTGATGATCGAGATCACCGCCTGTTTCCGTTTGGCTTTCAGGTAGCGTAACGCTACAAATCGCTCGAACCTCATGATTGATGATCGTGGTGATGGACGCAAATCGTTATCCACGAATCACACGAATTACACGAATTGGGTCCACCACCCAATTCGTGTAATTCGTGTGATTCGTGGATAACGATTTGCGTCCATGAACGACCGACTTCACTCCGAAGCAGCTTCCCGGCCTTCTTCGGGCCGCATATGCGGGAACAGGATCACATCGCGAATGGATCTCGAGTTGGTCAGGATCATCGTCAGACGGTCGATCCCGATCCCCTCGCCGGCCGTCGGCGGCATGCCGTACCGCAAGGCCCGCACGTAGTCCTCATCCATCGCGTGCGCTTCGTCGTCTCCCTTCTCGCGTTCCTGGAGTTGCTCTTTGAACCGCTGCAATTGCTCCTCGGGATCGTTCAGCTCACTGTAAGCGTTGGCAATCTCCATCCCGGCCACATACAGCTCGAAACGCTCGACCAAGCGCGGGTCCTCGTCCTTGCGCTTCGAGAGCGGGGAAAGCTCGACCGGAAAGTCATAGATGAAAGTGGGCTGAATCAGATGCTCTTCCACGACCACCTCGAAGAGCGTCCCCAACATCTGTCCCCAGCTGTCCCCTGGTTTCTCAAGACCCCTCCGGGAGGCCAGGTCACGCAAACGGGCCGGATCATTCAGATCTTCGGCTGAAGGACGCGCCTCGCCCTGCCAGAACCTCGTGATGGCTTCTGCCATCGAATAGCGCTGGTACCGCCCGAAATCGATCCGCGCTTCTCCGTATTCGACCTCGAGATTCCTGTTCACGGCCGACACGATAGCTTTTAGCATTTCTTCGGTGAGATCCATCAAGTCCCGATAGTCGCTGTAAGCCTGGTAGAACTCGAGCATCGTAAACTCGGGATTGTGCTGCGTCGAGATGCCCTCGTTCCTAAAGTTCCGGTTGATTTCGAAAACCCGGTCAAAACCTCCAACCACGAGCCGTTTGAGGTAAAGCTCGGGTGCTATTCGCAGGTATAACGGGATGCCGAGAGCCTCGTGAAAGGTGCGGAAGGGACGAGCGGTCGCGCCGCCGGCTACTGGCTGCATCATGGGAGTTTCGACCTCCAGATAACCGCGCTCCTCGAGGAACCTCCTGATTTCCGAAATAAGACGGCTTCTCTTTATAAAGATCGTTCGCACGTCAGGGTTTGCAATCAGGTCAAGGTAGCGCTGGCGGTAGCGGACCTCAACGTCCTGCAGCCCATGCCACTTCTCAGGCAGCGACAGAAAAGACTTTGCGAGCAGCTTCAGCCCGTCAAGCAGGATGGTCAACTCGCCGGTTCGGGTCCGAAACATCACCCCCGACACGCCGACCATGTCGCCCAGGTCAAGCAGACGGTAAAGCTCGTAAACCTTGTCGCCCAGCCGGTCCTGGCGCGCATAAACTTGAATCTTGCTTCCTCCACCGCTCAGGTGCGCGAACCCGGCCTTCCCGTGGCCCCGCACAGCGATCACCCGGCCTGCGGTTTTCACGCTTACCGGTTGGGGCTCCAACTCCTCGGCCGACTTTGGACCGAATTGTTCGATCAGCTGCGGCACGGTGTGGGTCCATTCAAATTTATGAGGATAGTCGTCAAAACCCAGGTTTCGGATCTGTTCCAGCTTCTCGTACCTGTTGCTTTGCTCGCTCATTTCTTCCCTTTTGTGCCTTGTGCTTCTAACTCAACCCGGACAGCGTCAAGAACCCCATTCACAAACTCGGTGGCTTCGTCCCCGCTGTATTTCCTCGCGATCTCGATCGCTTCATCGATGACCACCACGTGGGGGGTTGGAGTGAAAAGAAACTCCGCAATCGCCATTCGGAGAATATTCCGGTCGACTGCCGACATCCGATCGATTCGCCAATGCAACGCGTGACGGCGGATTAGCTGATCGATGTTCTCCTTGTCCCGCAGCGCCTCCCGAAACAAGGACTCCGTAAACTCCCTGGTCGCCTCGTCGGCTGGATTAAGCTTCCAAAAAAGAGGCGTGATTTCATCGGGCTTGTTGTTCCCAAGATCATGCTGAAACAACAAGTGCAAGGCGAATTCTCGTGCTTTACGTCTACTGCTCATACGAGTTACCAGTTGCGGGTTACGGGTTACAGGCGATAAAAACCCAATCAGTGTTTCCAGTTCCTGTCAGTTCGTCAGTTCTGTCAGTTCTGTCAGTTTGTCAGTTTGTCAGCCGTCAGCCGTCAGCCTGTCAGTTCTGTCAGTTTGTCAGCTGTCAGCTGTCAGCCGTCAGCCGTCAGCCGTCAGCCTGTCAGTTTGTCAGTTTGTTGTCAGTTTGTCAGTTTGTCAGTTTGTCAGTTTGTCAGTTTGTCAGTTTGTCAGTTTGTCAGTTTGTCAGTTTGTCAGTTTGTCAGTTTGTCAGTTTGTCTGCCGTCAACCGTC
>RPQK01000638.1 GCA_003819755.1 Acidobacteriota bacterium
GCCATTGATGGTTGCACGAAGTCTTGTGCCGCCAAAGTGGCCGCCGAACGGGGTGGCACGGTGAGCCAGGCGCTGCAGGTATCGGACGCGTTCAAGCGTCACCGCGGACTGAAACCAGACGGGGTCGCACAGCTTAACGAGGCGGGCCTTCAACTGGCCCAGGCACTGGCTGAAGAAGTAGCCAATCTCGTGGATCAAATGGATGGAGAGGTGAAAAATGCCTGAGCTGCCCGTAAAGAAAGTGGGGATCATCTCGTGCTCCGGAGAAGAAATGCCGGAAGGCACGATTTCCCGGCTCGCCACGCGCAGGGTCCTGGAGACGCTACAGCCGGAACGGACTGTGACTATCTGTCTTCCCCTGTTTCTCGCAGGAGGTGAAGGGGAACGTGCTTTTGCCCGTCATTACCCGACGATCGCCATTGACGGGTGCGAGAAACGTTGCGCCGCCCGCGGGACGGAAATCTACAGCGCCAAGCCGGCCGCCAGCATTGTTGTCTCTGAATTGTCCTCTGATCCAAGTGCTGAATTGGGAACGGCACGTCGGCTTTCGGACCAGGGACTCCAGGTGATGGAGGCCACTGCCGTTGCTACCAGCGAGATCGTTGACCGGCTACTTGGAACCAAACAAACAATTCAGATCAACGCGGAAGGTCGCTCTGCCTCTTCGCTGAAGACAGTCGTCACCTGTTCCTGCGGTTCGGGAATCCCGTCAAAGATGCTGACAATCGCCGGACGAGAAACCGAAGTGGCTGCCCTTCCCGTGATTTACCAGTCGTGGCAGAGCGCCGGCAGGATGCCTGATAAAGGAGTCTCAGCTGAGATGCTGAAAATCGTGAACGTCTACAACCCGATTCCGGAAAATGAAGAGGATGCCTGGAAGCAGGCGATCGCTCTCGATTATGCCCGGTTCTGTTCGGAGACAAAGTAATGTCCCGCACCGCTACATACAACGCAACCGTCACCTGGAAGGGTGAACACTGGGGCCATCTCCGGCTGGGGAATGGTCCCGAGATGGATTTCTCTGCTCCGCCTGACGCCCATGGGCATGAAGGGGTTTTGACTCCGGAGGATGCGTTCGTTGCAGCCGTCAACACCTGCATCATGATGATGTTCATCTGGACGGCGGAACGCTTCAAGCTTGAGCTCCTTTCGTATGAATGCAGGGCCGACGGAACCAAGCTTATCGAATTGGATCGGACGGAAACCTTCACGGATGTGGTGCTCTGCCCCAGGATCGTGGTGCGCTGCGAATTAGCGCAAAAGGAGAGCACCGAAAAGCGGATCAGTCGGGCACTGGAGACGGCGCAAAAGTACAGCCTGGTCGCTAATTCAATCAAATCGCGAATTACTGTCGAGCCCGAAGTAAAACTCGTGCTGAAGGAAAACTGATTGGCCGCGTCTTCCGTTGCTTGAACACTGAAATTCCTGGTATCGATGGAGGCATCCCGTGGATGAATTTATGGTGGCTCTCGGGGCCGCTCTATGGCTGGGCATTCTGACCTCGATCAGCCCCTGCCCCCTGGCCACCAATATTGCGGCCATTTCTTTTCTCAGCCGGCATATTGAAAAGCCTTGGCGGACCTTCGTCTTCGGGCTGCTGTATACAGTCGGACGAATCCTCAGTTACGTCGCGGTCGGACTGATTGTCATGGTCAGCCTGGTCTCGGTCCCCTCGCTTTCCCTGGGACTGCAGACCTGGATGAATCGCCTGATCGGTCCGCTCCTGGTCATCATCGGGCTCTTTCTGCTCAACATTCTGAAACTGAACATCCCCGGCCTGGGATTCGGTCCGGGAGGACGAATCGAGCGGCTGGCGAACCGCGGAGGGTATCTCGGGTCGGCCCTCCTGGGAGCCGCATTTGCCCTCTCGTTCTGCCCGGTGTCTGCCGCCTTGTTTTTCGGCAGCCTCGTCCCGCTGGCTCTCGCCAACCAGCCGGGCACCGCGATGTTTTCGATCTACGGAGTCGGAACGGCGGTCCCGGTGCTCGGGTTTGCCACCCTGCTCGCTTTTGCGAGTCACTGGGTGACGAAGGCCATGGCCGTCACGGCGAGCGTTGAGCGCTGGGCGAAAGCGATCACGGGCGTCGTATTCCTCATGATCGGGATTTATTACATCTGGATGTACACCTTTTCGCCGGCCACCTTTTAGATGATCGGCAGATTTAATTGCGGAGGAGTTATGAAGATCCAAGTTGTCGGGCCCGGGTGCCCAAGATGCCACAAGACGGAAGAGAACGTCGTGAACGCTTGTGCAGAGCTCGAGCTCAATGCTGATTTCGAGCATGTCAGGGACGTGATGCGGTTTGCTCAACTCGGGGTGATGTTCACACCGGGCGTTGTGGTGGATGGTGAGGTCGTCTTCTCGGGCCGGATCCCGAGCGTGGAGGAGATCAAGACGGCCCTCTCCCAGCACGCAGGTCGATGACCGTACCTGGCTCTCGCGAAGTCTTTACCACAGCCGGTGCAGGCGGGGCGGTTTTCCCGCCTACCCTCAGATCAGTCAGAAGGAGACCAAGCATGTCGAAGAGAGCCGGTCTACGTGTCGGCACCGTCTGTTATGCAGCGCTAGTAGTGGTGTTCCTGACCTCGTATTTCGCGCTCGCACAGCAGCCGTCAGGTGTCTGCCCGCCCTTTTTCCTGCGGGATGAAAGCGGCGCCGTTATTGACCCCGTTTATGGGAAGAACTCAAACGTCCCTTACAGCCCGAGGCAGACGTGCGGCGCGTGCCACGACTACAACAAGATCACCGAGGGGTTCCATTTCCAACAGGGTCGAGGCGAGAAGCCGACTGTCGAGATGGCCGAGCGTTACCGGTGGGTGTCCTCTCCGGGGAATTATGGGGGGAACTGGTGCAGTCCCGCTCCAATCTATCGGCAACTGGCGGAGAAGAAGAACAGTAATCCCCGCATGATCGACATGACCTCGTTCGATTTTGTGACGGCCACTTGCGGCAACTGTCACCCGGGCGGAGGGCCTCTGGAATATGACCGGGAAGGCAAGCGCTACGACCGCTGGATGGCCGATCCCGCGTCCGGGCTCGCGCCCGGCGGGGACAATCGCCTCGACGGGGACTACTTCAGAGCACGCTGGTCCGAGACCGGCGTCATAGAAGCCGATTGCCTGCTCTGCCACCTGCCCGAATACGACTACAAAGTACGCAACCAGCAGCTGGCCGCTTTGAACTTCCGATGGGCGGCGACCGCCGGGGCGCGCCTAGCCCAAATCAACGGGGCGGTTAAAGAGGGAAAGCCCCCGAGCGTGACGTATAACCCGGCGATGTTCGACGCCGAAGGCAAGGTGTCGCTCCACATCGTCGCCCAGCCGCGCAACGAAACCTGCGAACACTGCCACGCCAAGCCCGGCTGGAAGAAGCGCGGCGCTTCCTTCAGCGCGAGGAGCGACGTGCACATGCGCGCCGGGTTGCGGTGCGTGGATTGCCACTCGTCCGGCTCCCGCGCCTTCGACGCCCGCATCCGGGGTAAGGAGATCCACCAGGTCGGGAAAGGTGACGACCCTTCCGGGCACGTGCGTAATGATCTGGACAACACGATGCGCGATTGCGCCGACTGCCATGACAGCGGTTACCTGGGAGCGCCGATCGCCAAACACGTTGACTTCCCTCCGCACCATATCGAGAAGATTGCCTGCCAGACCTGCCATATCCCCGAACGCTATGTGAAGTCCGCGCAGGTCCAGGTGAGCGATGTCTTCAACGAGGGGCCCAAGATCGATCCGCCGGGCAAGCACATCTGGACCTTCTACGACGCCGGCATGAAGTACTGGAACCACTACGGCGAGCTCACCATGTTCACGGCCGAGGACCAGCCGACCGACGCTTTCCGGCCGGCCCTGGCCCGCTACAAGGGCAAGATCTACCCGGTCAACCGCGTGCACAGCGCCTGGCCGGGACTGAAGATCGAAGGCCAACCGGGCCTCGGGCAGCCCTTCATGAAGGATGTCTTCATGATGTGGCAGGCCCACAATTCGGACGCAGCGAAGTACCCTGAACTGAAATCCATAACGGACGACAACGGCGACGGCATGCCGGAAGTTAACCGTCCGGAGGAAATCGACGCTTTTATAGGCTCGATCAAGCAGCATCTCACACAAACCGGATTCGACCTGGCGGGCAAGCAAGTGGTTTGGGTGATGGACGACCGCGTGTACTCCTCGGGATCCACCTACGAGACGGTCCCCAAGCTCGAGCACGAGGCGTCCCCTTACGCCTCCGTCTACAAGTACAGCCACGGTGTGGGTCCTGCTCGCTCGGCGCTGGGCGCGAAGGGCTGCTCGGACTGCCACAGCAGCAAGTCGGACTTCTTCTTTGCCAAGGTGGTTCGTTACCCGTTTGGAGCGGACGCCAAACCCGTCACTTTAACGCAGGGCGAATTTCTCGGTTATCCCCAAGTGCCAAACAATCGCCGGCCGCTGGCTTACTGGACAGGACTGTTTTTCAAGGTTCTGGCGGTCCTCGTGTTCGCCGGCCTGTTTGCTCACATGGGACTCGAGATCTGGCGCCACTACCGCGCACCGCAGAGGGCGGAGTGAGGAGGGGCATGCGGGACACTAAACCGACGATCCAGCGCTTTGGCCTTCATGTCCGCGCGCAACACATCATGCTCGTGGCCGGTGTCGTGATCCTGGTGATCACCGGGATCCCCCTCTTCACGCTGCGGAACCCGATCGCGCCGACGGCC
>RPQK01000639.1 GCA_003819755.1 Acidobacteriota bacterium
GAGTTGGAGAGACTGTACGGTGAGTTGATGGGGGAGTGAGGGTATTTCTAAGGGACACAAGAGACAGAAGGGACAGAAAGGACAGAAAGAAACAACGTCCTTCTATCGTCCTTTCTGTCCCTTGTGTCCCTTGTGTCCCTTCTGTCCCTTCTGTCCCTTGAAGTCGCTATTTCCCCACGCAGAACGTGCTGAAAATGGCGTCCAGGATGTCTTCGACATCGGTGGCGCCCGTCACTTGGCCGATTGCATCAAGGGCTTTGCGCAGATCGTAGAGGACGAATTCCTCGCTTAACCCTTCGCGGTATGCCTTACGGCCTTTGCCCAGATGGGTCTTCGCCTGGCTCAGGCACCCCTGCTGGCGCAGACTGCTGACGATCACGCCATCCTGCTCGCCCGGCCGGTCTCGCGCCACGACTCTCGCCAGCCTCTCGAGCAGGGTCTCCATGTTCGTTCCTTGCAGCGCAGACACGGCCACAATCTCCGCACCCGACTCTCGCACCTCTGCCGGTATTTCGGCCCGTCGGGGTAAGTCCGACTTGTTAACGGCGAGCACGAACGGCAGTTCGCGTACCGCGTACCAGATCCGCCAGTCGTCCTCCCCGAAGGCCTCCGACCCATCCACCACGAAACAGACGGCATCCGACCTTTTCAGGTACTCATAGGACTTGTCGATCCCGGCCTTCTCCAACCGATCCTGACTCGCACGGATTCCGGCCGTATCGACGAGGTGAGCCGGTATCCCTCCCAAGTCAATGACCTCTCTCAACGCATCCCGCGTAGTACCGGGAACCTCGGTAACGATGGCCCTCTCTTCTCGCACTAACGCGTTGAAAATGCTAGACTTTCCCGCATTCGGCCGCCCTATGATCGTGACCTGGGCTCCCTCCTGCAGCAGCCGCCCGAAGCGAAACCCGCTCTCCAATTCGCCCAGCCGTGACTCGACGCCCTCCAGCGCTCGATGAAGACTCTGGCGGTCTTCCGGCGACACATCGTCCTCAACAAACTCAAGAGCTGTTTCCAGGTGCGAGATAATCCGGACAAGTTCGTTGCGCAGCGGCTCCACGATCCGGGAAAGGGCGCCGTCGAGTTGCTGCCGGGCCAGTTGCGCCTGGTATTCGGTCTGGCTGTTGACGAGATCGCGAACCGCTTCAGCCTGTGACAGGTCGAGCTTCCCATTCAGAAATGCCCGTAAGGTGAACTCGCCCGGCGTCGCCAGTCGCATACCCCGCCGGGTCAACTCGCGGATGATCGCGGCCGTCACGGGGACGCTGCCGTGACAGGATACCTCGATCACCTCCTGGCCGGTGTAAGAGGCAGGTGCGGGGAAGAACGTGACCAGGACCCGATCAATCGGCCTTCCGAGCTGATCCTCAAAATCGGCGAGCGTCGCCCGACGAGGCTTCCGTCCAAGAGTGGGATTGCCTTTCAGGCAGGCCGAGACAATGGCGGGAGCCGAGGGACCGCTCGTCCGTATCACGGAGATTCCGCCGCGGCCGGGAGGCGTCGAAACAGCGACTATCGTCTCGCTAAGATCATGCACGGGGATCGGAAATGTTGATTGTCGATTGTCGATTGACCACGGCCGGCCAATTGTGACTGATTCTCGTTACGTCAGACAATCATCAATCGACGATCATATCAACAATCTGACTACTGGCCGGGAATGATGACCACGTGGCGATTCAATCCCAGACCGGAGCTCTCGGTTCGGATCCCGGCCTCCTCGGCGAGTGTCAGGTGGATCACCCGCCTTTCGACTGAGGGCATAGGCTGCAGGGACAAGGGCACACCTGTGGTCCTGACCTTCTCGGCGGCTTTGCGCGCCAACAGCTGCAGCTCGAGCACCCGAGTGGAGCGGTATCCGTTGCAATCGAGCGTCACCTTCGAGTCACTACGACCCTGATGGTGTAACGCCTGGTTGACGACGTGCTCCATCGCGTACAGCAAACGCGCGTTGTTGGCCAGTACCAGGCCACTGTCCGCTCCGTGAAGCTCCAGCACGACGCCTTGGTCGGCGACCTGCTCCTCTTTGACGTGCAGCGTGAATCTCGCCGCCTGCATCAGGGCTTCCAGAAACCGGACGGCAAATTCCCCCGCCGCTTCGCTCACATTCTCGTTCATCGTGACTTCATCACCGTCTCTTCGCGCTCGCCACCGCCGGCTTTACAACGTCGGGGCTCCACTTCTGGAGCGCAAGCTGGAACATCATACCAAACACGTTACTGAATAGAAAATACACTGCCAGGCCACTGGACACATTCAGGAAGAAGAACGTGAACATAATCGGCATCAACATCATCATGCGCCTCTGCATCGGATCGCCTGCCGGCGAAGGCGTCATCTTCTGCTGAATCACCATCGTGATGCCCATGACGACCGGCGTCACGTAGTAGGGATCGTAATGCGAGAGATCCTTGATCCAGAAGATGAACGGCGCCCCCCGCAACTCGAAGGAAGAATAAAGCATCCGGTAGAACGCAAACAGGAACGGCATCTGCACCAGGAGCGGAAGGCACCCGCCAAGCGGGTTAACGCCATGCTCCTTGTAGAGGGCCATCATCTCCGCGTTCATATCCTGGCGCTTCGGATCTTCCCGTTTCAGGCGCTTGTACCGATCCTGGATGGACCGAATTTTCGGCTGCAGCTCGGACATCTTCTTCATCGACACCATCTGCTTGTAGCGAACCGGAAACAGCGCGAGGTTGATGATGAAGGTCAGAATGATAATGGCCCAGCCGTAGTTGCCGACGTACTGATAGACCAGCTTCAGCAGAAAGAGCAGCGGCTTGACCAGCCAGGAAAACCAACCGTAATCGACCAGGCCGGCTAGTCCCGGGTCGACTGCCCTCAGCACTTCGTAATCCTTCGGCCCAAGGAACGCCCGGAAATTCGTGTCCCTGTCCAATCCGACCTGAGCGCTTAAGAGCGGGACCCGTTGCTCCTTGCCTTTCTCATCTTTGCGGAACAAGTCGCTCTTTTTGATGACAACCCGCTGGACCCCGTCGGGATCGAGAATCAGGTAGCTGAAATACTGGCTGTCCATCGCTACCCATCGAGCGGGTACCTCCAGACGCTGAGGTCCCTCATCGAGATCCCCCACCTTGTAGCGGGTCACCGAACCGCCGTATTCGTACGTGACCTGTTCAAAACTGAAGTCCCCGCTGGTGCTGTATCCCTCGGCGCCAATTCCGGGCCCCAGGAAAATCGAGTACGGGATCGGCTTGCCTTCCGCCCGAACCTGCACCTGCATGTCGATCGCGTAACCGGAAGCGGGCACGTGCACCTTCCGCATTACCTCTATCCCGTTTGCGCGGAACGAGAACGTCGCGTCGGCCGGCGCCCGGATCCGCCCGGTTCTGCCACCCGTCTCCACGGTGTAGACGGCATTGGCCACCAGCTTGTCGAGATCCTCGTCCTCCAGACGCAGTTGGAACGGCCGGGGGAGAGTCGCGGGAAGACCTTGCGGGATCAGTTCGAGGGATTCGGCCTTCTTCCCTCCGCCTCCCATCTTCTTCAGCAGTGCGCTTTCCAGTACCACCCCGCGGTTGTTCCACTTTAACAGAAGGTCTTGACTTTCGATCTCCACCAACTGAGGCGGGGCGGAAGTCGGGGGTAACGGTTGCCCCACGCTCTCCGCCGGTATTCGCGCTTCGGCCGCACCCTTTGGCTCGCTCGGTGCCGGGCGCGTTTCCGTCTGCTTCGGCGGCGCCACCGGCTTTGGCGGAGGCGGCGAGAAGCGCTGGAAGATATACGGGACAACCATCAGAATGGCCAGCGACAAGATGAGAACGAGGAATATCCTCTTCTCCATGTCCATCGAGTTCGGATCCTGGTTGTTCATTGATTTATTCGCTTGCCTGGAGTCTCGCGGGCGCGCTTTCGCCTGGTCCCAGACCGGACGACTCGCCTCAAAGCATGTTCACGGGATCGGATCGTATCCTCCCGGATGCCAGGGATGACAGCGTGACAGGCGATTCAAACCCAGCAAGAATCCCACGACCGCCCCGAATTTTTGAATCGCCTGGCGCATGTACTCCGAGCAGCTGGGGTGGAAACGGCAGGCTCGCGGAAGGAAAGGAGAGATCACCTTCTGATAGACCCGGATCAAAGCGATGATCAAAGCCTTCACGGCGTCCTCTGCGCTAGCTGCTTCCCCTTCTCCAGGCGGCTTAACGCTTCCCTGAAATCAGTCTGAAGTTTATCGAATACGGCGTCAGCGGCCGACTTTCGGACATTGAGAACCAAGTCGAAGGTTACGTCCGAGCGAGGTTTGTTGGTCCGAAAGACCTCCCTGAGCCGGCGCTTTATCGTATTCCTGACGACTGCCTTCCCGATCTTTCGAGAAACCGTGATTCCCAGACGGTGATAACGAAGGCCGTTTTCGAGAGCATAAAGCACGAAGTGCGGGCAGTGGACCTTCATTCCCCGCCCATACACGTCCAGATACTGCCGACGCTTACGCAGGCGCTCCTGGACCGTGAACCTCCGTCCTCTATCCACTCACCGTCAACCTTTTCCTGCCCTTCGCGCGCCTGCGCTTCAGGACCAGGCGCCCTGCCCGGGTGCTCATCCGCTCCCGGAACCCGTGCGTCTTGCGTCGATGGCGGTTGTTCGGCTGATAAGTCCTCTTCATAGGTTCGTCTCACCCTCTCGAAAAGTGTCGATAGTATCAGGTTTCCGGGAATCGATCAACCCC
>RPQK01000640.1 GCA_003819755.1 Acidobacteriota bacterium
GGCCGGACTCTCCAGAGTCCGGCGCGTACATCGTGCAACCAGCCATCATCCACGCGCCGGACTCTGGAGAGTCCGGCCACGATAAAAGCCCGTCGACACGCTTGATTTTTTCACACCTTCTACCGGTCAGCGGTCAGCCGTCAGCTGCTCCCGCAGCACTTCTTGTACTTCTTGCCACTCCCGCACAGGCAGGGGTCATTGCGGCCCGGGTGTTGTTTCCCGGCCGCTTTCAGGTCCCTCTCCCGCGCCCACCTCATGACGTTGGCCGGTGGCCTGGTTTCCTGCAGCTCTTCCGCCATGAATCTCATGTACGGGTCGACGTGCGTGAAGAACATCTTGTAGGCCGGGCAAAGGTAGTTGAGGCCCGGTTCTCCTCCAGGGGCGGACATGAACCGGTGCTTTGGGCATTCCCCGTTGCAGGCAAACCGAAAATCGCACTCCATGCAGTAGCGCGGCAGTCGATGCTTCTTGTCTTGGCCGAACTTCCTCTGCTGCTCGGAAGTCACCATCGAAAGCAAAGGGTTTTCGATGACGTTCCCCAGGCGATTCTCGGGATAGACGTAATGGTCGCAAGAGAAGACGTCTCCGTTGTGCTCGATGATCATGGCTTCGCCGCAGGTCTCCCGGAAGACGCACAGGCTGGGCTGCAACCCGACCCACGCCTCGAGGCTGACATCGAACAGCTGGACGAAGAAACGCCCCACGTCATTGCGAACCCATTCATCAAAAATGGCCGTCAGAAAGCGGCCGTACTGGAGAGGCTCCACGGACCAGTCTGAGACCCTGGCCGGCCGGGGGGAATCGGGGGAGACGAGGACCAGGCCGTCCGCCTCAGCCTGATCGGCCATCCGCTCCACAATCGGAATGAACTGCACGAATCCGCTGCCCTGTTCCTTCAGAAAGCGGTAAACGTCGAGCGGATATTGCGAATTATGCCTCTGAACGACGGTCAGGGTATTGAACTCGACACCGTGTTTCTTCAGGTAGCTCAACCCCTTCATGACGCGATCGAAGGTGGGCCGGCCTCCCTTATCAACGCGGTAGCGGTCGTGAATCTTCTGGGGGCCATCGATCGACAGGCCGACGAGGAACCGATGGCGGGCCAGGAAATCTCCCCAGTCGTCATTGAGGAGTATCCCGTTCGTTTGGATAGCGTTCTCGATAGTCTTCCCGTTCGCGTATTTCTTCTGCAGCTCGACAGCTTGCTCGAAAAACGGGACGCCGAGCAAAGTCGGTTCTCCGCCTTGCCAGGCGAAGTTGATAACCGGGATATCGAGAGCCTGAATGTAGTCCCGCACATAAGCCTCGAGCACTTCCTCAGACATTCCCCAGGCCGGCTTTCCCGGGAATAGCCGCTCTTTCTCAAGATAAAAACAGTAGCGGCACTCAAGGTTGCAGAGGGGACCGATGGGCTTGCTCATCAGATGGAAGGCCACCGGTTCCGGCAAGTCCGACTTCTGCATCCCGCAATCGTCCCCTTTTTCACGAGGGGTAGTCAACAATCAGGAGGGGTCAGCTTGTGTGGCGAGGCTCGTCTTGTAATAAACTAGGCAGGCCCGACGTGACCTGGAGATATTGGTAGTGAAGTACGTACCTGAATCAGCCGTGCCCCCTGCCGCTCGCGACACCGACGTTTTGGAGCATGATCTTGCCCGCTTTTTCCCTGAGCTCCGGCGTTTTTCTTCCACCGTGGAGCTCGAGCAGTCCCCCCTTTACCGAGAAATAAGGCCGGAAGTCGAAGAAGTGCTCGGCGGCATCCAGGAGGGGGACTTCTGGACCGGAATCACGCGGGGCGGGGAATCAGGAGCCATCCGTGCGACAGCGTGGAACATCGAGCGCGGAATCCAGCTCGACCGGGTGATTGCCATGCTCCGGGACCACCCGCTGCTCGCTCCAAGCGACGTCTTCTTCCTGACCGAGCTTGATCACGGCATGGCGCGAAGCGGCAATCGCCTGGTCGCCCGCGAGATTGCAGCCGCGCTGGGCCTTCATTACGCCTTCGCTCCCTGTTACATGAACCTGGCGAAAGGCTCCGGGCTCGAGTCGGAAGCCCGGGGGGAGAATTCCCTCGCGCTTCACGGAAACGCCCTTTTCGCCCGTTGCCCTCTCCTTTTCAGCCACTCGCTAGCCCTCCCGAACGGCAAAGACAAGATGGGGGGGAAAGAAAAGAGGTTGGGTTGCCAGAAAGCGGTTGTCGCTCTCGTTGACCACCCGCTGGGAAGATTCTGGGCGGTGAGCCTTCACCTCGACGCCCACTCGAGTCAGAAACACCGTCACGCCCAGATGTGCATCGTCCTCGATCACGCGGAACGACTTACCCCAAAGCACCCCGTACTGATAGGCGGCGACTGGAACACGTCGACCTACAACTCGAAGCGTGCCACCTACTCGATTCTCGGCTATTGGCGCCGGGTGATGATGGGTGTGCGTCACGTGATCAAGAACCATTACCCATACCCGGAGCGCTGGTTTGAACGCCGGCTTTTTTCCGAGCTGGAGAGCCGCGGTTATCGCTATCGCGACCTGAACGAGTTGGGCGCTTGCACGCTCCACTATGACGTGAAGGACCTTGCCTTGAATCGGAACATGGGAGAGTGGATCCCGCGTTGGTGTTTCTGGTTCATCAACTGGGCGCTGGAACAAAACACCGGAAACGAGGGCCGCTGCTCGTTCAAGCTGGACTGGTTCGCGGGCCGCCATATACAGCCGGCCGGACAGCAGAAGCCCTTCGTCGTGCACGACATCCGCCAAAAAGAGCACCTGTCGGATCACGATCCGATCATTCTCGATTTCCAACCGCTGACCGCTGAGAAGGTGTGAAAAAATCAAGCGTGTCGACGGGCTTTTATCGTGGCCGGACTCGCCAGAGTCCGGCGCGTACATCGTGCAACCAGCCATCATCCACGCGCCGGACTCTGGCGAGTCCGGCCACGATAGAAGCCCGTCGACACGCTTGATTTTTTCACACCCGCTGACCGCTGCCCGCTGCTTTTGACGCTCAGGCCGCCGGTCAGCGTCAGCGGGCAGCGTGGCAGCGCCATTCCTTTCACTCTGCGTTCGGTTTATCCTGATTGCATACCATGTGGCGAGGTGTTTTTTGGTTTGCCTCGACCGTGGCTTGTCTAGCCGTGTCGCTTCTGGGCCAGGAGGATATCGACAACCTGGCGGAAAAAACGAGCATAGACACCGGTTTTCGGCTGAAAGTAAGAGCCGATTGGGTATACGTAAACGCATCGGTCTGGGGTAATAGGAAGCGTGCGAGTGTAGTCGACCTGCGGAAAGAGGACTTTCTTCTCTACGAAGACGGGCAGCTTCGCTCGATTGATGCCTGTCTGCCGAGCGAGACGCCCTTTCACTTGTTGCTGCTGCTCGACGTGAGCGGCAGTACCAGCAGTTTCATACAGCTGATTCGGGAGGCGGCCAGGAAGTTTACCGACCAGCTGAAACCAGGCGATCGGATTGCAATCATGACGTTCCACTCGGAGGCCGTCATGATCCAGCCCTTCACCAACAATCGCGAGTCCGCAAAGGTTGCGATCGACCAGATCCGCCCTGAGGGGAGTACCGCCTTCTACGATGCTGCTATAGCGGCCTTGAGAGCCTTTCGCGACATTCAGGAAAGAAAGGCCATCGTGATTTTCAGTGACGGCGCGGACAACCAACTCGTTAGCGCGTCACAAGGTTCAAAGGCGACTTTCGAGCAACTCCGGCAAGCCGTTCGGGAGACCGACTGCATGATCTATACAGTCCTTCTCCTGCCTTTCGAACCTGACCGCTACCGGGATGACGTACTCTACCGCGCGAGTGCTCAGTTGGCGTCGCTCGCGGAGGAGACGGGAGGGCGCAGCTTCAAGCCGCGGAAGGCCCGCGACCTGGCCGCTACCTACGGAGAAATCGCGAACGATTTGCGGTATGTTTATACTCTGACGTTCACTCCGGGGCTTCCCAGATCAGGCGGTTGGCACGATCTCAAACTGCAGATCAAGGCGCGCGAGGGCGTTGTAACCCGGTGCCGCCCGGGCTATTTCACCATCGAGGAAACGGGAGCCGCGGAGTAACAGCAACAGGCCAAACGGAACCGATGAAGAGCAAAAGGAGGAGACAGTATGGCTGTGCGTAATGCTCGAGCTGTGTGGAATGGCGACTTGAAGAACGGCAAGGGCCAGATGAAGCTTGGCAGCGGTGCCTGGGAAGGGTCCTATTCATTCTCCTCGAGATTTGAAGAGGGAACGGGTACCAACCCGGAAGAGCTGATAGGGGCGGCCCACGCCGGGTGTTTCTCGATGGCGCTTTCCGCGGGCCTTTCCAAGGCCGGCTTCAATCCCACCCGGGTCGAAACCGAGGCCAGGGTTCACCTGCAGAAGGCAGACGACGGGTTCAAGATCGGCCGCATCGAGCTCACGACCGAAGCCGAGATTCCGGGAATCGACGAGGCCACCTTTAAGGAACACGCCGAAAAAGCGAAATCCGGCTGCCCGGTCTCGAAGGCGCTCGCCGGAGTCGACATCCAATTGACCGCCCGGTTAAAGCAACCGGTTTAGGCAACTTCTATCCGAATTACACTAACCAAGGGTGTAATTCGTGTTACAACCGTAACACTTGATCGCGCCGCGCGTGCAAGTTTGGTTCTGCGCGGCTGTAATTAGTAGTGATATTTGAATTTGGTTCAATTTCTTTCAACCGGCTTTTGTCAGA
>RPQK01000641.1 GCA_003819755.1 Acidobacteriota bacterium
ACGGATCCGGTTCTTCAGCCGGACAGCCGGCTCGGGCACCTCCAGCGGCAGCTCGGGGTCCCGTTCAAGTTGACTGAGGATTACATCGAGAGCGGTGACGGTGTGGCTGCTTACCTCATCGGGCGTTTTTTCCACAAAGCCGGTCGGGATGTCCGACTGGTCCGGAGCAGGATCGTCGGGTGGAACGAGCTTAAGAGCGAGAACGTGATCTTCGTTGCCTGCCTGCGGATCCAAACGTTGGCCAACGAGCTGGCGCATCCCGCCGAGTTCGAGTACCGTTCAACGGAGGAAATCCGCAAGCGTTGGCCAACCGGATGCATCGTGAACCTGCGGCCGCGAGTCGGAGAAGCCCGCGAGTACCCGCAACAGGTGATGAACGGCTACGGGCAAGACTATGCTCTGCTCAGCGTGTGGCCGGGCAAAAGACCGGGGCGCTATGTCATGGTCATGGGTGGCTCGCATCACTGGGGAAGCGAGGGGGTAGCCGACTACCTCACAAATCCAGAATCCCTCCAGGAACTAAATCAGCAGTTCCAGACGTGCGCCAAGCGGCAGGGTCTGAAGGAGCACCCTCGGTTTTTTCAGGTCCTGCTCAGAGTCGAGATCAAGGACCAGCAGCCGGTCCGCTGCTCTTATGTCACGCACCGTGACCTTGAGATTCCGGCTCACGGTAGCAGGGTAGACTGAATCGGGCCCTTGCGGGGTCCGGTTGGAAACCGGATCTACTGGGCAAGAAACCTTTCTGACAACAAGTCAAGTCCTGTTACCGGGTGGAAAGCACGCACAATGTCGCAACAATTCGAGAATCAAAGTCGACGAGATTTTCTCAAACAGTCCCTGCTCGCATCCGCGGCCTACGCTTCCGCCGCACAGCCGACGTCGACCGGGCAGGCGATAAGCATTCGGCCGGACTGGGACGGAAAGAAAGAACCCTTTCGCCACACCTGGGAAGGTCTTCTGAATATCGACCAGTTCCGCTGGATGGTGCGCCGGGACGTGCAGGACCAGTTGCGGATGGCGCACGACGAACTCGGAGGAAGGCATGTCCGAGCCGTCGGGATGTTCGACGATGAGATGCGGGTTGTGGCCCAGGATCCGGCGAAGTGGCGCAACCAGGGAGACAAGACGCACGTCAACTGGCAGATTGTCGATTACGTCATAGGCTCGCTGCTCAATCTCGGCATCAATCCGATGTACACCACAACCTTTATGCCCGGCCTGATGGCGGCCGGCGAGCGGACGACCTTCTCGACGAAGGCGCGCATCAGTCCGCCGAAGGATTACAAGGAGTGGCGAAGCCTCGTGACCGGCGGGGTCCGGCACGCGGTTGAGCTCTTTGGCAGGAGCACGGTAGGCCAGTGGTACTTCGAGGTTTGGAACGAACCCAACCTGATGAATGGCTTTTGGGAGGGAACGCAGGCCGATTTCTTCCGGCTCTGGGCGACGACCTATCGAGCCATCAAGACTGTCGATTCGAGTTTTCGCGTGGGAGGGCCGTCGACCGCGCGCGGGGAGTGGTTGCGGGAGTTGATCGAGTTTGGCCGGAAGAACGACTGCTCGCCTGACTACATCATCACGCACATCTACAACAACGACAGTGATTCGAATCCGCTTTCACCCTTCGACGGGCCCCAGGAAGACAAAGTAAGCAAGTCCCCACATTTCGCGAGCGGGCTGATACGTGGCTGCCGGCGTTTGCTCGATGAGCTTGGCTTCAAGGGGGAGGTGCACTGGAATGAATGGGGACGGTCCTGGTACCCGTGCTACCCGCCGCGCGAAACGGCTTCCGAAGCCGCGTTTGTGGTTAAGACGATGGCCGAGGTGTCGCAACTCGCGGACTATTTCGCCTATTGGTGCCTGTCCGATGTTTATGATCAGGTCGGGTACGGCGCCGAGACTTTCCACGGGAATTATGGACTGCTGAATCTGCAAGGGCTGAGAAAACCGCCTTATCACGCCTTTCAGCTGCTGGGGAGATTGGACGCTCAGCGTTGCCGCGTTGAGGGAGAGGGCCTCGACAGGATGACGAACGCGATCGCGACCACTAGCCCAACATCACGCCACATACTGGTGTACAGCTATGTTCCGGATTCCGAGCGCCAGCCGGTCGTTAGTCAGGTCCAAGCGGTGTTGCCGGCCGGGGCTGAGCGGAAGGGGGTTGTGCTGTTTCGGGTGAGCTCTCAAGAGAACAACATTCTGAGAATCTGGCAGGACATGGGTAGCCCGACGTACCTGAGGCGAGAGCAACTGGAGCAACTGAAGTCGGAGAATACGCTGAAGCCTGCCCGGGGCGCGGTCAAGATCCAGGAAGGAATCGCGAGCTTCTCGATGGAATCCCCCGGCGTGGCGTTGCTGGAGATCGAGGTGTAGGTCCGGCATCCCTGCCGGACCCGGGGTCCGGCAGGGATGCCGGACCTACTTCTGCCGGACCTACTCGTCTAGCCAATCGGCGCGGTAGTAGGTGTATTCATCGACGGACAGGCAAGCAGCGCGGGGATTACCTTCGATGTATGCTCGGTACCACTCAAGTTCTCGCCGGTCACGCACGATGCGGTCGAAGCTCTCTTTCTGCCACAGCATACCCGAGCGTTGCACGAGCTTATTGATCTCACCTGAGGAGTGGCGCTTGACAGAACCGACGACGTTCTCCAGTTTCACCTGCAGTGCAGGGAGGACCAGCCAGTGTCCGTGATTTGGCATGATCACGAAGTCTCCGCAGTGAGCACGCTGTCCGTCCTGAAAGTGCAGGGCCTCGATGAGCGTTTCCCGCGCTCGGGGGTCCCGCAGTTCGCACCTCCCGTGGCAATTGTCGAGCTCGGTTAGGAAGCGACGAGCCTCCAGACGTTCGAAAGCACGTCTTTGGCCGTGAGGAATGGCCAAATACCGTCTGCGGTAGTCACTTCGGGACAAGCCGTCATCAATGCCCCAGCATTTGAGCCATGCTTTGCGCTCCGCCGTCCAGGCGCGAGCAATATCAACCGGGATCGAGTCGGCCAGCCTGAAAGTCACGAAATAAATACATCCCTCTTGACGCCAGTGGGGCAGGTTTCTCCAGTAGATTCGGACCGGAGCAGAAGGATCGAAGGGCACAAACTGAGGCCTGTCCATCCGACGGATGATAGCGGCTCTGTGTGACAGCGAGTAGGTCCGGCATCCCTGCCGGACCCGGGGTCCGGCAGGGATGCCGGACCTACTTCTGCCGGACCTACCGCGCGGTTAACTCACCGTTAACTCACCGTTAAACAGAAGAAGAGTGCCTCAGAGCTTCCTACAATCATGCTGCCAGAAACGGAGCATGAGAGTGAAAAAGCTTTGGTACCTCGCACCGTTCGCCATATTGATTGCCATCCTGAGCCTCGCCGCACTCAGTAGTCACTCTGTCATGGAGAGTACCTGCAGCGGCTGCCATGAGATGAGGTCTGCCCACAGCCTCTGGGCACGGTCGGCGCATCGACATCTGGCCTGCGAGGAGTGTCACGGCAGGCCTGGCCTGGCAGACCACTCGAGGCGAATCATCGCCCACCTGCGAGGACAGGCCGATGACATTCGCCTTACCGAGGTGCACGTTGAAGCGATGCTGGCAGAGTGCAAGCGGTGTCACCAACGCGAACACGCCGGCTGGCTGGCAAGCGGGCATTCGGCCCGATACCGCGACCTCATCCTGGCCGCGGAGGCAGGAAAGCGAACCCTCGCGCCGCAATGCCTGGACTGCCATGCCGCCTTCCTCGAAGGCGACCCGTCGACTCTGTCCTCGGAGACACTCGGCGACAAGGCTGACCGCCGGGTCATGCCTTGCCTGGTTTGCCATCAGGCGCATTCGCTTGGAGAAACGGCAACCAGCCCGGCCTATTTCTCGGCTGAGGCGGCATCCGATAACCGGCAGGGTCGAAGACCCAGGGCAAGCCTGTACGTGAGAAGGGTGCGCAAGCACGTGGAAGTGTCTCAGCTGCACCCCACCGATAGAGAGAGCGGGCAGGCATCCGGCGACGCTATACAGGCCGTCTGCTGGTATTGTCACGAGGCGCTTCCCGACGCCTGCCCAAAGAGAGTTCCGAGCCACATGCCGACAGGCGTGCATGTCGGCCTCAGTTGCCTGGCGTGCCACACGCCCCACTCCCTGGAGACCGGTCAATCGTGTACAAATTGCCATCCCCGGTTGTCCAACTGCGGGATCGAGGTCGAGGCGATGGATACAACTTACCTGTCGCCAACAAGCAGTCATGACATCCACTTTGTCGGATGCGAGGACTGCCACCAGAACGAGGTGCCGGGCAAGGGTGTTCGGCCTGAGTCGAGCGGGAAATGATAACGATAACGGAGGGGTTAAATAGCCGTTAAGTAACCATGATTAACCTACCGGTTCACGGCGCCCAGGAGCAGTGTTTAAGGCGTTCTTTTTAAGGACTGTGATTCGGTCACCATGCTGGGGACCGATGCTCTATCAGAAGATTTACGGTCGGCATCCCAGGCTGACTTTCACTCCAACGGGAAGGAGAGGGTAAACGATGAGGTTGGCAAAATCAAACATCATTAGAGCACTCACTGTGTTAGCGGTCTTTTGCCTGATCGCTGGAACAGGAGCGGCTCAGATCAAATCCAGTGTCATCACTGGAACCGTAACCGATGCCTCGGGGGGCGTGCTCCCCGGCGCCAGCGTAGTCGTCACGAACGAGGAGACCAACGTGGCCTTGGAG
>RPQK01000642.1 GCA_003819755.1 Acidobacteriota bacterium
AGCCGCGGCTTCAACTACCACCCGGTGTACGGGAAAATGTGGTAGGCGCGTAGCGCCCGGCGTTCAGCGTTCAGCGTTCACCGTTCGGGGTTCACGGTTCGTTCCTAGGGAGTCGCCAAGCCAGCGGCGGTTGAGTGACTCGCCGTCTTGTGGCGAGCCACTCAACCGCCGCTGGCTTGGCGACTCCCTAGGAACGAACCGTGAACCCCGAACGGTGAACGCTGAACGCCGGGCGCTACGCGCCTACCACATTTTCCCGTACACCGGGTGGTAGTTGAAGCCGCGGCTCCACATGTAGGTGTTGAAGGTCTGCTGCTGCATATTCATCAGCACGTTGTGCGTGACCATGTTGTTCGCCAACTTGCGGTTCATTTCGCGGTCGCTGGCGCTAAGATTGCCGCCGGCCGGCGCCTGGGCGGCCTCGCCTGAGAGCCGGCGAATCAGAGTCCGAGTCTTCTCCTGATCGGCGGCCGAGCCATGGTCAAGGAGCGCTCGCTGGCAGATCCAGAGCCCCGGCGAAGTCCCGACCAACTCCCGGTCCGACCGGTTGAAGTCGAGCCATTCCCGTTTCAGTTGTTCTCGAATCTCCTGGACTGTCGTTTGGTCAATGTCTTCGGGTTGCGCCCCGGAATCGGTCCGAAGCAGTTCCGAGTAGGCCATTATTTCCGAATAGGCTGAGGCCGCCATCTCGGTCAAGGGCGGATCGCCGGCGACAACCACCTTCCCCCTTCGCTTGAGTTCCGATTCGATGATCGTCACCGAATCGCTCTTTCCTCGGTAGTCGTCAATCCACTGACGGACGGCCTTTTCAAGCTCCGCCCGAACGCCTTCCAATTGTGACTGGCTGGCCTTAAGGATGACCGGCACCAACGTCTGGTACTGATCGTACTTGCGAAGCTCTTCCGCGCTTTCGTCCTTCCATCCGTCCTTGAGCTCCGACAGGATCACCCGCTCCTGCGATACCGTGAGCGGTGCTCCGAGGGCGAACTCGAGCACAAAGAGAAAGGCCTTGGCGTTTTTGTCGGTGTTCGTCGCAGCCTGTGAGGGCCGTGGAGCGGGGGCCGTCGACTCCGGGGGAACGGAAGCCGAGCCCCGAGAGACCGAAGCGACCACCTTTTCCAGGACTCCCAGGGCCCGGGAGGCGTCGTACCCGTCCAACGGAGCGGAGAAAGAGAACCACACTGCCTGGGCGTCGCCCTTCAGGAGGATGACATTCGAATCGTATTTCTTCCCTTCGTCACTGTATTTCACCCTGAAATGCACCGCCTTGTCTTTTGAGTCAGGGCTGCTTGTCCATCCGGACGCCTGCATGTCCGAGGCACCCGACGAGCGGAACATACCGACAAGATCTTCGGCGAGTTGACGCGGCGTTTTCGCGGCGTCAAAGGGAGCGGCGACAATCAGGAGCTCTTCATCGGCGGCTGTATTCTTAACCTCGACGACCGACGGCTCCTCTTTGACCTGCCATCCTTTCGGGTAGTGGAAAGAAAACGACCTGTCCTTGGCCACGAACTTCAGCCAGTCGCTCGCACTAACAGTGCTCGACAGCGAAAGAGCGAACAGGATTGCCGCTACAAGACGCCGCTTCATAATCGCCGCTCCCTTGGGTTGATTGCGAAATCAGGCTTCGAAACTCACTTTGAAGTTGCAGCCTTTGCCCCCGCGCAGGACCGATTCCGTCAGTTCGACGTTGACAGTCTTGCCGAGGCGCCTTTCGAAGATCTCCCGGACGTATCCAACCGAGCACAGACAGTAGGTCGGGGAGATGTCCTTCGGGGCATCTTCGAGAATCGGGCAGAGGCAATACCCGTCGGCGACCTTCAAGCCTCGAGGATTGGCCGTGTACTTGAAGTAAACAACCATCTGGGTACCTACTTGCTTCACCCCGTCCTCACCGAGATACTTGCGCATCCCGTCCAGGAACCTGGCCGCGTCCTCCGCTTTCGGAGCCTCAGCCGGCCGCTTGCCGTGCGCCCCCTCAAAGCAGGCCCGGCCGCAATTCTGCATGATCTTCTCACGGACCGCCTGATCGACATTGTTGTCCAGCTCACTGACCAGGCGCCGGATCACCTTCTGGCCTTGCGTGACCCGGTGATTGCAGTCCGAAACCGGCGGCGCCGTGGCTTTCTCGTGTCCCAAGACAGGGTCAGTGAGAGGCAGCAAACCGGCGCCGCAACAGGCGCCAACAGAGCGTTTCAGAAATTCCTTTCGGTCCATGGTTCTCCTTTTTCCGGTCGCGCAACTCCCGGCAGTAACGCACAGAATCGGGGAAAAGTCTATCCGTTTCCATTCTCATCAATATCTCTTGCGGCGGTTCCGCCTTCTCAAGAGCCTCCTGGAACGAGGTTCGGGCTCCGACGACGCCGGACACCCGCGCTGAAACCGGGCCGGGCCCTAATCCGGCGATAAGAGATCGTGTAGGCGGCCCTGGGATTCCGGATGGAGCCGGAAAGGCCGATGAGCACGGAGTTCCGACGGGAGGAGAACGAAAAGAAGCGGGCCACCAACGCCACCCGGTGGGTGGCCGGCAGTGATGGGCCACCGAGCAGGTCCGTAGGACCGACACGTTGATAGAAACCACTGACGGCGACGGATCAGGTCCGTAGGACTGACACGTGGTTTTGAGGCTTGCACGCGGCGCACAAACGTGGCACTTTCCGACACTATGCCAAACACCTAAACCCGTATCTACATTCACTTGGTATTTGCCGTATTGGGACGAGAGGCGCTTATCTCGCCCAGCTTCAAAGAGGACTTTGTACAAGGAGATCACCGGGATCGTGACCAAGCTGGGCCACAAACTCCTCCAGATTGGGGGAATGCCTGATCACGTCCATGTTCTGATTGGGATGAAGCCCACGCAGGCGCCCTCCACACTGGTTGAGAAGGTCAAGTCGGGCTCTTCGCTCTACCTGAACAAGAGAAGGCTCCTGCACGGCCGCTTCTATTGGCAGGAGGGATTCGGAGGCTTCTCTGTCTCCCATTCTCAGCGCGGCCGGGTGATTGCTTACATACAAAACCAGGAGGAACATCACAAGAAGCGAAGTTTCGCCTCCGAGTATCGGTCGTTGTTGAGGAAGTACGCCATCGATTACGATGAACGCTATCTTTTTGCGCCGGTGTGCGATGACACCGCGGAGTGAGACCCGGGTCCGGCTCACGTGTCAGTCCTACGGACCTGGGTCCAATCTGCGACGTTGTTTCTACCGACGTGCCGGTCCTAACGGACCTGAGACGCGGTCTCGGCGCGGGGGCGGAATGGAGGCGAGCGAAATCGCCTCTATCGCCGGATTGGGCCACACCCTTCACGCTCTTGCCGACCGACAGCTCTGAAACCCGCTCTGGATCTGAACTGAGCCGACGGTCTACCGCTTGTCTTGGCCGAGACCCATCGTTGAAAGCTTCCCTATCGCCGGATTACGGGCCGGGCTGGAGCCGTTGCAGCAGCCGGCGGCATCGGGTAAAATGAACCGTTCAGCGTTCACCGTTAGACCGTTCAATGTTTTACCGTTCTCCGTTCATCGTTAAGGCTCGATGCGTGGCTCGTTAACGGGGAACCTTTAACCGTCAATGCTGAACGGTGAACGCTGAACGGTGAACGGTTCCCCGCATGAATTTCGAAAATCTTCCTCGAGAGTTGGATTTTGCCTTGCAGTTTGCCCGGCAGGCTGCGGACGTCGCGTTCCAGGTGGAGCGGGATATGGTGCACTCCACCTTGACAAAGAGCGATCGCTCGCCGGTGACGACCGCCGATTTTGCCATTCAGGCGCTGGCTGGCCGCCTCCTTCACGAGGCGTTCCCGGGCGACGTCCTGGTAGCGGAAGAGTCCGCCGCCATGCTGAAAGACGGCAAGGCCCCCGCTTCGCTGGAAGAAGTCAACAAAGTTCTCACTCGAATCTGGCCTGACGCTACGCCGGAAAAGATATTTCACTGGGTCGACTACGGTACAGGCGTTCCGGGCGATCGATTCTGGACCCTGGACCCGATCGACGGTACGAAGGGCTTTATTCGCGGGGATCAGTACGCAACCGCCCTGGCCTTGGTGATCCAGGGTCGGGCGGAGTTCGGTATTCTGACTTGCCCGAAGCTCAAGCTCGAGGCAGGGAAGGCGACGGCTGTGAAGAAGGAGGGCGGGTCGCTGCTCGTGGCAGGGCGCGGCCGGGGAGCCTGGCTGACTTGTCTGACGAACGGGCGCGAATTCTCGAGGCTGGCAGTCTCGGCCGCGGCTGAACCGAGAGAGGCAACGCTGGTCAGGTCGTACGAGGACAGTCACACGAACACCGGCCAACTGAATCGCCTGATCCGAGTGCTGGGAATTGAATCGGAACCCGTCAGGATGGACAGTCAAGCCAAGTATGCCCTGGTGGCCGCAGGGGTGGCGGATCTGCTGCTGCGATTCCGGTCAGCGAATCGAGAATACGACGCGGCGAAAATCTGGGACCATGCGGCAGGCGCCCTGATCGTGGAAGAAGCCGGCGGCTGTGTTACCGACCTGCACGGGAAACCGCTGGACTTCTCGGCCGGCCGCACTCTGGCCCGCAACGAAGGATTGCTGGCCTCGAATCGGCATCTGCACGGGGCGGTGCTTGCGGGATTGCGCTCGATCTTCGGGGCTTAAGTCTTTTATCCACGAATTACACGGCGCGGCGTAGCCGCAACCAAAAACCTGCCCGATGAAGAAGAAAGACAGAAT
>RPQK01000643.1 GCA_003819755.1 Acidobacteriota bacterium
AGCCAGCGTGGTTACCCAGTGCGGGTCGTCGGCATCGGCTTCGGCGACGAGCAATGTTGTCGGCAGGGGCCACGGGCGGAAAGGACCCAAGCAATCAGCTCGCGCGGGCGACGTCACCAAGCTGATCAGGCTAAGAAAGGCGAGTCCGGCAAAAACCGGGTTGCGAGCAGAGTTCATTGAACCCTCCTACTGCCCGAAAGAGCATGGGGCGAGGGGGATTCTAACTTCCCACACTGCCGTAAGCGAAACGTTTTCTGCGACCGTCAGCGGACGCGGAGCGACCCGGCCCGTGATCCACGAACCAACACGAACCCGAAAAGCTTCAAGGTTCGTGTTCGTTCGTGTTGGTTCGTGGATCACGGGTCGGGTCGTTCCCCGTCCGCTGACGGTCGCAGAAAACGTTTCGCTTACGGCAGTGTGTAATTCTGCAAGTGCTTACTTCGCCTGCGGTTGACTGAGCCCCAGGACGTAGGCGCTGACCGCTTTGATGTCTTCCGGTTTCAGGCGATTCTTGAAGCCCATCATCGCGGTCCCCTTGACACCTGCCGCAACGACTTTTTCAACATCTTCAGGCTTATTACCGTGCCTCCATTCGTCGTCGCTGAAGCGCATATTCTTCGTCGGCGCTTTTCCTTCAGCCAGGTGGCAGAGCTGACATCGCGTCTTGTAAACCTGACCGCCCCGCTTTATCAAGTCTGCTTTGGCTTCGTCGGCACCCTGGGCCTTTGATTCGGGCGGCCACGCGGCCGCGAGCAAGACCAGACACAGAAGGGCAAAACCCGTCAGAATCAAGGAGAACTTAGTCATTAAATCCAATTTACCATATGCCAGGGAGACACCTGCTGGCCGGCCCCTGGAGTCTGGTACACTACCGCGCATGTCAATTACCATCGTCCAGGTTGATGCGTTTACAGATGTTCCTTTTAAAGGAAATCCGGCAGGAGTCTGCGTGCTAAATCAACCACGTGATGCTTCCTGGATGCAGGTCGTGGCTCGGGAGATGAATCTCTCAGAGACCGCCTTCCTGGTTCGTCGCGGTTCCGGCTTTCATTTGCGGTGGTTCACACCCACGGTCGAAGTTGAACTGTGCGGCCACGCGACTCTGGCCAGCGCGCACGTCCTGTGGGAAGACGGTCACCTTCCCCCCGGGACGAAAGCCGAGTTCGATACGCTGAGTGGCAGACTCTGGGCAAGCCAAAACGGGGATTGGATCGAAATGAATTTCCCGGCCTGCGTTCCCAAGCCGGTCGAGGCGCCGCCGCTGCTCGCCCGAGCGTTGGGTGTCAGCTCCTTCAAATATACCGGGCGCGATGGTTTTGACTACATATGCGAGCTCGAGTCCGAGGAGATGGTGCGTAGCCTGAGGCCTGATTTCAAACCTCTGGCTGAAGTCGGTCCCCGGGGGGTGATCGTAACCGCCGTTGCCGACTCGCGGGAGTTCGACTTTGTTTCACGGTTCTTCGCCCCCGCTTACGGCGTGGATGAGGATCCCGTAACGGGTTCGGCTCACTGCTGCCTCGGCCCCTACTGGGCGTCCCGGCTCGGCAAGACCGACCTGATGGGATACCAGGCGTCCGCGCGGGGAGGGGTGGTGAGAGTCGGCGTGCGGGGCGACCGCATCCTGCTGGGCGGTCAAGCAGTGACCGTCCTGCGAGGGGAGTTGGTGGACTAGTGACACGGACGAACACCAGACGGTCCTGTCCGGGTCCGTCCGTGTTCGTCCGTGTTCGTCACTTCACAATCAACGCCCGGTGTTTCTCAAAGACTCCGCAACCAATCAAGTCGCGGCTGAATTCCTTGTAGAGGCCGTAGAGCTCCTTGTAAACACTCCGGTTGGCCGCAATCGGGCACTGGCGGGTTGAATCGTCCAGTTTCAGGTTCTGCTCGATCAGTGTCCCCGCGTCTTGACCGGAGGCGCACCACAATGCCTGCAGGGCGGCTCCGAAGGCCGGGCCCTCCTGATTCTCGGGACAGACGACGGGACGGTCAAAGACGTCCGCCGAAATCTGCCGCCAGACTCGGCTCTTCGCACCTCCGCCGATCAGCCTGATTTCCGAAGGAACTATCCCGAGCTCCTGCATCCGCTCCATGCCGTAGAAAAGCCCGAAGGTCACCCCTTCCATGGCCGCACGCGCGAGGTGCCCCGGTGTCGCCGTTGCCGGCCGCAGCCCGAGCAGGACACCAGTGCCGTTAGGCACATTCGGCATTCTTTCACCCTCGAGGTACGGGACCAGGATCAAGCCGTCGGCGCCCGGCCTGACTCCCTCAACTGCCTGATTGAATTCGTCAAGGCCGGTGCCGAGAAATCCCGCGCGGATCATCTCGGTCGCCACCGTGACATTCATGGTGCAGACGAGCGGGAGCCATCCTCCGGTGCTGTCACAGAAAGCGGCGATTTCGCCCGCCGCGTCAATAATCGGCGAAGCACTGAAACTGTACAGAGTCCCGGAGGTCCCGAGGCTCACGGTGACCGTCCCCGGCTTCACGTTTCCGGATCCGATCGCCCCCATCATGTTATCGCCGCCGCCGGAGCTCACCACGACTCGCCCGGACATCCCCCACTTGCGCTGGAGATCGCCTCTCAGTTGTCCCGCCGGCTCGCGTGAGGCGATCATTTTCGGAATGCACTCCATCAGGTCGCGGTCCGGATCGATCCAGGAAAGCGCGGCCTTGGACCACTCGCGCTCACGGACCCGGAAGTAGCCGGTGCCGGAGGCATCACCGGGCTCGGCCACGAGGTTACCCGTCAAGTAAAGATTCAGGTAATCGTGCGGAAGGAGGAGATATCGGACTTTCCTGTAGGTTTCCGGTTCGTTTTCCTTCATCCAGAGGATTTTCGAGGCGGTAAATCCCGGAGGCAGGGCGTTTCCGATTTCCGCCTGGTAAGCAGGCTGCCCGCCTGCCGCTTCCATGATCCGCCGGCACTGCGGTTCGGTGCTGGTGTCGCACCAGAGTTTTGAAGCGCGGACCGGCTGGTGACTCGAATCAAGCGCGACGAGGCCGTGCTGCTGCCCGGAGACGCCAATCCCGGCAACGGCAGCCATATCGACACCTTTGGCCCGCAACTCGTCCAGACATTCGTTCAAAGCAGTGATCCAGACGCTCGGATGCTGCTCCTTATGCCCCGGGGGTAAGCCGTCAATCAGATCATAGCTCCGGCCAGCGGATACCGCGTCTCCCCGGGCCTGATCCCAAGCCATGGCCTTCAAGCTTTGAGTCCCGCAATCAATACCGATGTAGATCACTGTTGCCCTGCCTTTCACCCGCAGATAGGCGCGGAGTTAGCAATATACTACAAAGGACCTGAAGGACCGAAAGGACCTGAAGGACAAGGACGACAAAAGGCTAGCTTCCTGTTGTCCTTCTTGTCCTTCAGGTCCTTTCGGTCCTTCAAGTCTTTCAGGTCCTTTGAGTCGCCCGTAAAAGGCACAGCTGAGGCAGGTGCGAAATATTCGGGGGAAACTTACCAGGAAGGATTTAAAAGCATACCAGAAGGCTAAGAATGTCTATGGCATCCCAGGCTCTCTAAATTCCCGCCTTCTGGCATGCTTACTTTCGGCCTTCAAAACAGGCCGATTATGTTGATTCCAGTAACCTATTACCTCTACTGGACTCGACATCAGTTACAGCAATTCCCGTGCCGTTTATTATCTTCGCCCAAAAAATCCTGTTCTTTCAGGCACTTATGAAAGCAGGGAGGGGCTCGGACGATCTCCATGCTCAGAATCGGGATTCAAAAAAATGATGGCTCCAAGGTTGATCAAAAGCATAAGTTCCTTTTTTTCAAGCGAATCCCGTCCATTCAATAATTTGAATGGGACTTGGCGGGCATTCCTCTTCAGGCTTGAGAGGCGAGCTCCAGCAGGCCCCGGCAGCTCTCGCAGAAGCCATTCGACTTAAGATCCACCTGATCGATAGCGTTCGACAAGTACATTACACACTCGAAGTCGCGGCAGTGGACCAGGCCGAACGTGTGGCCAAGCTCGTGGAGAGCTTCTTTTTCGCATCGGGACAGGAAAAGGTCTTCGTCGTCGGGTAATCCGTAGTAGCTCTGATGGAGCCTGTGGACCGACATGACGGCGTTTCGGTTGTTCAGTTGTGCCTGGCCAAAGACAAACGTCAGGATCGGGATGAAAAGGTCATGTCGGGTGAGACCGAGGAGCTTGACGCCTGGCCGGGTATCAAGGGCTGACATCCGAAGCAGAATCTCGATGGAATTGTACTGGTGACGGGCCGGGTTATAGGCCCCGGACACGTCGATCGCCTGATCGAAAACTCGGCATTCCAGACCCAGGCTGTCCGGGAGCGCAACGCAGAGAAAGTCCAACACTCCGGGGTTGACCTGTCCGACTCGGACCAGCCGTATTTCAACCATCTCGCCTTGACGAGCCGACTACCGATCTCGCCTCAGAGCGTACCGCTTCATCTTGTTATAGAGCGTAACGCGATCGATCTGCAGCAATCTTGCGGCTCGGGATATGTTCCACTCCGACTCCTGCAGCACTTTGTGGATGTGAACGGACTCGGCCTCAGCCAGGGATTTGCCGGAGCCGGGCGGAGGGGTATTGCCCGAGTAGAATGGGAGGGCCTCCGGCCCTATCTCACCCCCCTGACTGACTAATACCGCCCGTTCCATGGCGTTCTGCAGTTCGCGCACGTTGCCCGGCCAGTCAT
>RPQK01000644.1 GCA_003819755.1 Acidobacteriota bacterium
AAGCTCTACGGCTTGGTGATAAAGAATGCCAACTTGGCGGTAGCGTTCGGGCGTCATGGGAAAAATCGAGCGGCCACTACTCGCGCACTGTTTCTTTCGCTTCCTTCCCAGAGATCTGGTGCAGGAGCCAGACTTTCGCCAGGCGCCAGTCTCGTTTCACCGTTTCGGGCGAAACTTTGAGCAGCACCCGCCCTTCGACAGTCACAGCCGCAATACCGAGCGGCCGAGAATCAATGTCTGTCGCGAAACGATTACCCGTTTAGAGTACCAATTCCGCCAATAAGACTAGAGGCAAGAATCAGAAGACGTGACCGCGTGCGTGGCACGCGGTGAACGAGGAGGAAGCGATGAAACCGAACAAAGTGATACCCATCACGGTTCTTGTGTTCTTTAGCCTGACCGTTGCTGTTCAGGCGGCAAACGTGACCATATTCAGCGAAGGCACAATCCAGGATTCGCTACTGTTTGGTGGCCCGGTCAGAATGCTGACGCGACAGGTAATCCAAGCGCCAGGCGAGGTAGGCGGCTGGCACTATCATCCGGGTGTTGTCTTCACCACAGTCAAGAGCGGCGAACTGACCATCGAGGATGGATGCGGCGGTCAGCAGACCTATGGGCCGGGAGAGGGGTTCGAGAAGTCCAACCACCGGGTCCATCGAGGGAAGAATCTCGGGAGTGTGGAGGTGGTTTTCTACGATACGTTCATCACTCCGGTGGGGTCGCCGCACAGCGTGGACACACCGACGCTCTGCGGGCCGCCAGCGAGTGTCGACGACTGCAAGAACGGCGGCTGGAGCATATTCACTTTCCCGCGGATTTTCCAAAGTCAGGGCGATTGCATTGCCTGCGTCCTGACCGGCGAATGATTGACGGATCGAGGTCGGTCAGAGGCTTCATGGAAATTTAGGGGGCAGTCTACTCTTTTTACTCATGTCCCACTCCGCGGCACAACAGCTAGGGATTCCCGTGAAATACGTCGTCCTCAGCGATTGAAGCAGCAAAGGACGCAGAGAAGCGGTTCTTAGAGACCGGACACCAGCCTCATGAGTAACTGAGTAAACAAACGGAAGAGCGGGGTACCCGGTAAAAGAAACCTTGGCGCAGCGCCGGCCAACAGCATTAGCCCGATTGCTTGTTCGCGGAATTCAGCCGCGCAGGCATCAACGATGAGGGACCGCCCTTGGCCGAACAGGGTAGCCCTTCTTCCTTCCTTCACCCCTTCTTCCTTTAACGAGGCATCTGGCGGCGAGCGGGGCCGCGGCGAAATCGACGACTATTCAAGCTGGCGGCGTGGAGAAATGTCTTCAACAAGGAGTAGCGCATCGAATGCCCCGGCGGGGTTAAGCTCGGACTCCCAGACCGCCGAGTTGGTTAGCCAATCAACAAGCGGACCTTTTCGCGGCAGAGCGCGAAAATCGAGCAGAAAGAGCGGCTTGCGGGCACCAGTCCAGAGGGCAGTTTTTAAGGTCAGGAGCGGGGATGATAAGTTCGCTTCATTCTCGACTCGCTGTTTGGCCTCGGCTGCCTGGAGAAACAAAGAGCCGATCACGACGGTCCGTGTCCCCAGGAAATCAAGCAGATACTGACCTTGGGGGAGACCACGCTTCTCCGGCGGTCTTCTCACGTGGGAGTTATGGCCGAAGACGAAGACTCGACCGCCTGGGCCTTCACCCAGCGACCTTCGGCTTCGGAGGGCACAGAGCGTAAAGCTCCTACCCCTTTCCCTGCAACGAATTTTCCCTTTTCTTCACCTGTCAATACCTTGGGTTAAGTTGGGTTTAATTTGATTGTTCTGGATTGTCGTGGGCACAATCGGTTGGGGTGAACCCGATGGTGATTCACTAGGTCGCGAGTTTTCTTTCTAGCCTGACTCACCGACTCTTCGAAGTATGGTGTCCCAGATGTCGGTGAGGCCAAGTCGCCCGGACCACTCGGTAGGCGATATCCACCTCATCCCGGCTGATTTTGAGGATACCGGCGATATCGCGAAGGTGTTTCTCGGACCCCCCTTCCTGGTAGTAACGCATCTTCATGATGATGATATCCTCGGGGGCGGCGAAGTTAGCATAATAGCTCTCAGCCGGCTTTACCCGCCGGATACGGCTGAAGCGGCTTTTGTCGAACGGGGTATTTTTGCGGACAATGACATCGACCTTCAGACCAGATGCGGGGTGGATGATGTTGAATTGCGTGCGATGCCGAATCGCATCAACGATCATTCGCTCGCTGACGTAGAATTCCGTCTCGGGGAAAGCGGCGATCAGGCCGGCAATATGACGTTCCTCAATGGCGGCAACAATGTCGATGTCGTTTGTCAATCGAGGCTCCCCGTAGGCCATTGCTCCCACCGAACCAGTCACCAGATAGGGAATCTCAAGGCGAGTCAGCACCTCGACGATTCTCTGGAGAAGCTCATACGGCCCCATGGGACATTCTCCTGGCCACCTCGTGCTTGACCTCTGTCTGAGTCCAGTCCGGGTGTGAATGCCGGATGTGAGTCAGAAGCATGTTGCGAACCGAAACCCACATGTCGAAGCCTATCCGCAGCCGTTCCGACGGTGACTTCCGACGTAGAACGTCGACCATCAGCGCGTCAGGGACCTCGATCTTTTTGGGGTCCAATCCCACAGGAAAGCCCTTTCTCCAGCAAGTCCGGCTGGTGCGTGGAGCAATGATATGCGAACCCCGTCAGCCATGCAAAGACAAGTGGTCAGCGTCGCCTGTGAAAACCCAACGCATGCCATCCGGTTAGAACGCAAAATTGACGGCAATTCTGCGTTTTAAGGCCCTTGTCGGGCGTCTACAGGTTCAAAAGTAGCTGCGATCAAGACACTTCCTCAGCTCCGAACCGGTCCGACCAACCGGGCCTTTTCATAAAGCCAACACTAGAAGAAGACTGGGGACGGCGTCATGCACAGGCCGTGAAAGGCAAAGGAAGACACCGCCACAGGCCGGGCGCTGTGCACGCGAACCAGGGAGGACGCCTGGATGTGGGGGCCAAAGAGCTCGGACAGGTAGTAGCTGCGCCGCCCATTGGCAGGGACGATCACGCGCTCCTGAACCGCTATCTCCCAACCGGCCAGCAGAGCCTCCACCCAGACCTCCTGGTCCTGATCATAGGGGTTCACAATGGCCATCGCGTCCACCACTCCCTCCCAGGCAAAGCTGGGTGCGGTGAAGTAAAGCTCGGATTTCGGCGCCGCCGGCGGCAATTGCATCTGGGAACGCAGCTCGCCCCCCTCAAAAAACTGCAGCCGCTGGTTCACCACGACCTGCCCTTCCCTCACCTGCACCCTCGCCCAACCGGCAAAGGGGCCACCGATGGGAATCAATTTCGTTTGTCCCGCCGCCAGAGCGACCTGCTCGGTCCTCAGGACTTCGCCGGACGAATCGTGCAGAAGGAGCTCGAACCAGGCACCCTCGTTGCCGGGATTGTGCGCCACGAATCCCGAGCGATACTCGTGCCCGCTCCCCTCCACGCAAGCCACGGTAGGAAAGAGGTACTCACCGGCAGCGGCAACGGCCGACCGGGCTTCGATTGCCGAAAGCCGCGTTCCGGCCAGCGACAAGCCGCCGACCAGCACCGGGACCTCACTGCGCACACGTATGAGTCCAATGAACGACCCAGGAACCGATTTGAAAACGTCGGTCACCAGAAATGCGAAGTGCTCTCCGGCCGAAAGGCTCCGAGAGGCCATCTCCACGGCCTTGCCGTCCGCATCGATCAGCTCCAGGGTCAGCGAGCCGGGGACGTTTCCCGGGTTCGTGACCGCAAACGCGGCGTCGGCATTTTCGCGGTCCACCAGCACTTCCCACTCCGTCGCCGGTTCGACTTCGCGGATCACTGCCGCCGACAGCAGGTTATCCTTCTGCTGTAGTCTGATCGAAAGGCTCGCCGAGACTGCGGCCCCTCCCTCCACGGTGACCTTCGCATAGCCGCGGGCGAGACTGTAATAATCGGCGAACGACACGCGAGAGGTGGCGCCAGGCGCCAGGAAAACCTGGCGTTCCTTTCGGGCCGGCCCCCCGGACGGGTAGGTCAATAAACCCTCGACGAGGGCGGCAGCCGGGAACGGGGAATGGTTCGCGAGCTCGATTTCAGTGTAATAAGAAACGGAGCCAACCGGACCCACGGCCAGCAGGGGCAGGTATCGCACACGGGGCGCTGCCGGTTCGGTGGAGAACACGCCGGTCTGCCAATCACAGCAGAGCTCCAGCGTCAGGATCAAGCGGCCGTCCTTTCCTAGGCTCATGCTGGAGGCGGACCTAAGCTCCCGGCCGCCTGTTCCCTCGATTTCCTGGTTCTCGAGGGGAACGGCGAGCAGGTCGCCGCGCGACCACAGGAAACGTACACCGATGTAGTCGGTCCCGCTCACATCCGCTACGAAAGCGATTTCCTCGCGGCGATTGGTCGGGGTTGCCGTGAGGAAGAACGACGGCGGTGGACTCGGACTAGGAAAGCCCGGGTACCCCGGTAAGAGTCGAAACGTTCCGCCGAGTGGCGTCGGATCACCGTCGGCGGCAATCACTTCGACGCGATCGCCCTCCATCATGACCACCGCTGCCCAGGTACCAGTGAAGACGACGCCGAAGAACAGGCGTCCGGCATCATCAATCGAAACCCGGCAAAACTCGGCCGGTTCCGTTCCAGGGAAATTGCGGAGCCTGAAG
>RPQK01000645.1 GCA_003819755.1 Acidobacteriota bacterium
CGGCTGATTGCCGCAAAAGGAATCCGATTCCAGTAGACCCAGCCTCCAACGGGATCATTAAGGGGAATGCCGTCGAACAGGACGAGAGAGCGGCCGGCGCCGCTCGGGCCGATTCCTCGCAGCGATACTCCCTGGGTCGTCGGATGGGCAACCAGGCTGCTCGAGCGGCGGAACAGCGAAAATCCGGGCACCGACCTCAACAAATCATCGAGCAAGAGGAACGGGGAATTGGCGATCCGTTCCCGCGGAACGGCGGTGACGAGCGAAACGGTTTCGCTGATGGGTTGTTCGACCTTAGCGGCCGTCACCACGATTTCGTCCGCCGGTCCCTCTTGGCGCGGCTGCGTCTGTTTCTGGTCGTTCTGTCCTGCGAAAAGCAACGCGAAGAGGAGAACAGGTACGTGCATGGCCGGTGTCCAGGGCTAAAAGAGCCTGAAATTAAACTGCGCGAGTACGCTGAGGACGAGGATCACGCCTCCCACGACAATTGCGCCGAGCAGGGCAAGCAGGATGACCAGCCAGGCCCAATCGCCCAAGCTCGCGTGGCGCCGTTCGCCCGTCGCGTACTGATCTAAGAGATCCAGGTTTTTCTGGTTGGCTTTGAAGGCAAAATCGAACAGATCCCCGACGAGCGGGATACTGCCGAGCAGGTAGTCGGCCGCAACATTGAACACCATGCGGCCAATGACGATCTTCGGCAGCCCGAAACGCATTGACGCGACAACGATATAGGCCGACATTATCGTGGTGATCGCATCGCCGGCTCCGGGCAGAAGGAATCCCAGAATCGGTTCGATGCCGAAACGCCAGGTCGTACCGGGGACACGAAAGACCTGGTCCAGGTAGTAGGAGAGCCGTGCGAGACCCGGGTCGACACTCCGCGCCTTGGCCTCGATCACTGGCTCAGATTCATTTGAACGGCGGCGAAGCCGCCGGGAAGGTAGGGCCATCCTCCCATTATTTCAGGAAAGAGCAGCTTTTCGGAGGGTTGATCTATACTAGGGGCCGCACAGGAGGACCGGATGTCACTAAACATCGAGATCTGGCAGCGAGATGCCACGACCAAGCGTGCCGTCTTGAAGGGAGCCTTGGACTCCGAGGCGCAAACGGAACTGAAGGAAAAGCTTGACCCGATCCTGGCATCCGACGTCAAAGCCTTAATCCTCGACCTGGCGGGTCTTTCCTATATCAACAGTGCCGGTCTTCAATACCTGTTCATGGCGCGGCGCACCATGGAGGCAAAAAGAGGCGCTCTCTTGCTCGTGAACGTGCAGCGGCAGGTTCAGAAAGTATTTGACATCGTTCGCGCCCTGCCCGCCGAGTCGGTTTTTAGCAGTGTCGAGGAACTGGACCGGTATCTGGACCGCATCCAGCACGGCCGGCGGGAGTAGGCGAGCAACCGCAGCGACCAGGGACAGAAGCGACAGAAGGGACACAAGGGACAACAGCGACAAGTCTCCTGTGTCCCTTCTGTCGCTTCTGTCCCTTTTACACGGGCCGCTTTCCTACACCTCCGGAATCGACACCGGCAGTTTCCCCGTTGGCGCGATCTTCCCGCACAAAACCTTCGCCAACGCCTCAAGCGAGGGGGGCAGGATGCTGTAAGTGCACAGGTAGGTGGGTGCGGCCGGGTACTTGCGCAGATCGTAGGGCATTCGCAGAGCCACGGCGATCACCGGCACCCGGTTTTCGATCAGCGCTTCGACCAATCGGGCCTGGCCCGGATAGTCCGTCGCGTTGATGGTTCCGACTATGACGACGTCATAACGCCGAACCTGCTCAACCACAGCCCGCAGCTCCGTCTCCGGGAGCTCCATGGAAACGAGTATCTCGTCGACAGCCGGGCAAAAGCACCGCAGGGGGACAGCCAGCGAGGGGACAAGATACGACGAGGTATCCGCCGGAGTGAGATCCTGGGGGCGTGGGAGGACAACTGCGATCCGGGCGGAAGGCGGCAAGTCCAACGGGAGACGTCGTGCTTCATCACGGACGAGCGTCACTGATTTCTCCGCGATTTCACGAGCCAGTGCTTGATGATCAGGACAGCGAATCACATCGAGCCCCGGTTGTTCGCCCTCCTCAAGCCATTCTTTCAAGGCGAGAATCTTCCCAGCGGATTCGAAGACCTCCGAGGACTGGAGAAGGCCGCGACGGGCAGCTTGCAGGGCCGCCAGGTACCCGAGCTCCCGTTCCGGCTCGCTGACGTTAAACAGCAGCAAGTCGACTCCGGCATGCAGGGCCGCCAGGCCTTCAATGGCGAGAGCGGGACCTTGCTCAAGCGCCCCCATGTCCATCGCATCCGTTACCACGACCCCCCGGAATCCGAGGCGGGTGCGAAGAAGGTCACGCAGGATCGGTCTCGATAGCGTAGACGGCTGAAGAGCGCCGTGGTTGAGCGCCGGAACGGCTATGTGGGCGGTCATGATCAGTCGAACTCCGGCTTCTATGGCGCTGACGAACGGCGGCAGTTCGACTTGGGCAAGCCGATCTTCCCGGCAGGGGAGGACAGGCACTCCATGATGAGAATCGGTAGCGGTGTCGCCATGGCCGGGAAAATGCTTGGCTGTGGCCGCAACCCCGGCCTGATGGAACCCTTGGATCATGGCGGCTGCCAGCCGCGCGACGAGATGCGGATCTTCGCCGAATGACCGCGTGCCGACCACCGGATTGTTCGGGTTGATGTTTACGTCACAGACCGGCGCGAAGTCTACGTTGATTCCAAGCGCCGCGACTTCGCGTCCCAAGGCGACTCCCGTGCGTCGCGCGAGATCCTCTGATCCGGTCGCTCCTAGAGCCAGATTGCCTGGAAAAGGCGTGCCCTCTCCAATCGCCATCAACTGGCCGCCTTCCTGATCCGCAGCGATGATCAAAGAGGGTTGACCGGCTGCCCTCGCGGTAACCTGGAGCTCTTCGGTCAACGCCCGGAGTTGATCGAGCGACCCGACGTTTTTGTGCCGGAAAAGCACTATCCCGCCGATCTGACCCCGGCTGATCGCGCTCCGAATCTCCTCGGGAGGCGTCTCGCGTCCAACAAAACAGGTCAGGAACAGCTGTCCGACCGCTTGTTCCAAGGTAATCTTCATATTTCTCCCCCCGTGTTCCTCTTTGCGGCCACTTCTGCTTTCCGGCTGGAATCCTCGAGAGCGGATGAAGACACTTCGGAGCCGGCCGCTCGTCGCCCGATCGGGATGAAGCGGGCCAGAATCAGCGCGGGCAGACAGGAAATGAGGACCCACAAGAAGAAATTGCGGTAGCCGATCGCCATCTGGATCTTCCCGCTGACTGTACCGGGCAGCATGAGCCCCAGGTTCATAAGCGCGGTCGCGAACGCGTAGTGCGCTGTCTGGTACGGGCCTGGTGCGATTTCCTGCATCATCAGCAAGATGACGCCGACGAAGCCGAAGCCGTAGCCGAACATCTCCACGCTCATCGCCGTCCCGACCAGGAATGGATTCTGCGGGAGAGCGATGCTGAGGTACAGATAAGCCACATTGGGGAAGTTCATGGCACAGATGAGCGGAATAATTGCCTTCTTTAACCCGAGCCGGGCGGCGAAATATCCGCCCAGAATGCTGCCCAGAATGAAAGCGACGGTTCCTGCCGTTCCATAGATCGCCCCGAACTGGTCGGTGGTCAATCCCAACCCGCCTTCTGCACGTGAGCCGAGCAGAAACAGCGGGCCTATTCGCACCACCTGGCCCTCGCCTGCCCGGTAAAGCAGGATAAAGATCAGGAGGAGCCAGATGTTGGGCTTCCTGAAAAACGTGGCGAGTACGTCGACGAACGTGCGGTACATCTCGGAAAAGTTCTGCGACGATCGCTCCGTGCCGCCCTTGGGCAGGACCCGCGCATGGTACAGACCGACAAGCACGAGGATGATGCCGACGAAAACAAAAATCGACATCCAGGCGTGCTGCGTTCCAACCCGGGATTCGAGGAAGCCGGCCAGGATCACCAGGCCGCCCTGGGAGAAGAACCGGGCCACATTGAAGAATCCGCCCTGCCAGCCGGCGAAAGAGGCCTGCTGCTTGGATGAGAGGCTGGCGATGTAGAGCCCGTCGGCCGCGATATCGTGAGTCGCGGAACAGAAGGCAGTGACGGCAAAAAAGGCGATCGAGTAGCGGAAGAACCCCGGCAGCGGCAGGCTGAGAGCCACCAGCGCCAGGCTGAGCCCCCCGACCACTTCGAAAAGCACAATGAAGAATTTCTTCGTCTTGAACATTTCGAGGAGCGGGCTCCAGATCGGCTTCAACGACCATGGGAGCAACAGCCAGCTGGTGGCGAGGGCGATGACGTCGTTGGGCAACCCCAGGCGTTTATAGAGGACGCCGGCCATCAGCGAGACTGCAAAAAACGGTAATCCTTCGGCAAAGTAAAGCGTCGGGACCCAGCGGGCCGGTCGCGTTGGTTGGTCGGCCTCGAGCGGCACAGCGGAGCTGTCTTGGGACAAGGTGCGGCCTCCTTGAATGTAGCGCGTGCGAATTGTAGCAGGATGAGAACAGAGGCGCGACGACTTTACAGAGCCGCGGCTGCCGGAGGAAAGGACCTCAAGGACCTCAAGGACGGGTTGGGGCTTCTTGTCCTTGAGGTCCTTGAGGTCTTTGAGGTCCTTTCCTCCGGCCACCGCGGCTCCGTGAAACTCGTGCAGCAGCTACAATATAAGCCAGACTA
>RPQK01000646.1 GCA_003819755.1 Acidobacteriota bacterium
CATGGCCCATTTCGCATCCGGAAACTTCTTATGTTTCGTCACGAACTCGACAAGTCCGGTCCAGACGCGTAAGCGGTCGGCTTCGGGCATTGCTGCTATCGGATCAGACGAGAGATGCTGCAGAAGATTGTCATACGCGGGCTGGGGCAGGTTTTCCAAATGCTCAATGAGTGCCGTGAGTTTTGAGACATCCTTCCTCGCTTCGCCGATTGCCAGTTCGGAATATGCGGTAATTTGTTCCCGGTACTCGCGGTTTGTGACTCCCTGCTGCCAGTTGTCGTGGATGGACGCCCTCCAAGCCGGCTTCCGGGTACCAAAAGAGACCGAGTGGTACTGTGGAAGGAGGCCGAGAAGCAATTCCCACCCGACCTCGGGAAGCTCAACGAGGACGGCCCTAGCTGCCGCCACTCGTTTACTCATGGAGGCACATGTCTGCGGCAACCACGGCAGCAAAACAGTGGTTAGCGAATTCGCCGGCCTATTTGCCCACTGCCCACCTGGATCTCGAGCAGCGAGTTCCGCCAGGCAAATGGCGACCCGGACAAGGTAGTCTCCGTCCCACGCCAGCGTTTCAAGGGCCCAAAGCAGACCAGTTAAGTAGTTCGTTCCGCCAGTAATGCCACGTCCTTCCTGCGCGAACAATGCATCAAACGGGCACGGGTTGCGATGCAACGCTCTCTCGACGGCATCGAGGAATTCTCCGGGTGCGGCCTCTGCAAGAAGAGGAAGCAGGCTGTCAACACTGGCCCAATGCACCCAGTCGGCCTCTGCCAGGATCTTTCGAACAGCAAGGGCGGCCGTTGATTCTGCTTTCCCGAAAGTGCAGGACTCTAGCGCCCTTGAGTGACTCCCAACGAGTGCCAGGGACTCAGCAATACCATTACGTAGGAGGTGCGAATGCGTTAATACTTTCCCGTGAATGCTGGCCGCATATCGTTCCTCCGGCGGGAGAGCAAATTGAGGGTCATCCTCGCGCAAGACAGATATGGCAATGTCAAGTAGCCTGTTGAGATGTTCATCAAAGAGCTTCGGACCTAGGGTATACCACCCTTCATAGCGGGCAATGAACTTCCAATTCCCATCTCGTTGGACAAGGGGAGTGCCCGGGCGGAGCGCAATTTCACGCATTGTCCCGATCCACTCCCCGTATTGTTTTCCCGCGAGACCCTCGACTGCTGCCCGATCCCCATCCAGCTTATCGCACCAAGATCCTAGGATTGCTGCGATCGCCAGTTCCGCAGCGCCACTTGTTTCCGCCCACTCGGGCAGCAGGGAAAGGTTCTGAAGACAGCGAAGCAACGAAGCGAGATTTCCGTCACTCCTCTGCGCAAGCGTTCGAGCTCGTTCCTCGCCGTACCCGCTTTTTACGAGCGCTTCACGGAGCTGATTGGGACGAGGCATCGGCAGCGGTGCACTCGCCGGATCCGGGATTCCACCCTGCGGACCGCCGAAGACAACGGAGTGACCTGCTCTGCGTGCTTTTTGGATGAGCTTCGTACCTGCATCGCCGTTCAAATCGAGAGCGGCATCGGCGATGAGTATGTGCTTGGTTTTATAACTGCAGACCGTGTTCCACGCATCAACCCCAGAAACAATCAGGCAACGAGTCGCTGCGTCTACCTGACTCTCAATGTCCAGCGAGGCAACATAGGCCGCCACGAAGTCGGTGACCTGATCAGGATAGTGGGTTGCCAGCTTGAGCTGAACGACGGTGTCAGCCAAGACATCCTTTAGTTTTGCGCAGGCCGGCTCACGATTGGCCAGGAAGATATCAACGATCAAGGGAAGCGGTTCACCAATTGATCTCAGGTCATTCCATCGCTGCTCTGGGATCTCAACTTGCCCAGACGGAAGATTACGGATCTTCTGGGCAAGCCAAACTTCGACCGCCGGAAAGTGGTGAAGCCAGTCAATCATTTTCGTGGCCTCAATAACTCGCACGTCTTTCCACTCATTGAGTTTCAGGCGTTTCTTTACCCAAGCGGCTTGGGCATTTCCCTTCCAGGTGTGTGGCCACTCCCTGCGTCCTGACAGAGGCGTTACAAAGATGAAAGTCGCATCGCGACGTGTATCTTCGGGAACGGCTTTGGTCACGTCCTTGTAGTCTGAAGTCGCTTTGGCCCCGGCTTTCAACCCGGTCCCGATTTCCCACAGAGACCGGCCTTCGGGTACGAACGGTTCGAGGCCGATCACGGCGTCCAGGATTCCATCCGGACCGGGCTGACCCACGCTGTCCGGCAGGGGGAACCGACGTTCTCGTGGATTCGGGGAGGAAGCCGCCACCAGCCTCCAGATCAGTTCAACAATAACTCCTTGCGCATCTTCCGCGTTCCCACGTACCCATTCGTCCAGTTGGTTTTCCGTAATCAGGATCAGCATCGTTTGGTCACCACCATCGTGCGCGTTCTCAGGTAGCCCACTGCACGTTGTTGAGCATGCGTCGGGCCCGATCTAATCGTCGACCTCCAGAACCTGGACCAGTCTCTCAAGGGATGCAGCGCGCTTGCTCCCCTCCAGTCTGGCGAGGTTCTCCAGTTTCCACCTCACTGCCGGGAGCATTTGAACGCCGGGCAGGGAGAGCAGGTCCCATTCCGGCTGGCAACGCTTGGCGGAAATAAGAAAACGGCGATGATCCAGGGGCATATTGCCAACAATTTCTCTTATGAGACTCTCCCGCGCCTCAAGCAATTCATCAAGATCGACGGGGCTCTCTGTCATGCCTTGGAACCCCCTTCTGAATTCGGCTGAGATGTCCCGCCGCGTAGGTGCAAGCAATTCCGCCATTGGCCGATTGTGGCTCAGCACGTAGACGATGAAAGTCTTTCGCAGTACTTGGTCAATCCCCTCGTTCGACAAGAGACCATGGACATCGAAAAGGTCGCGCGGGTGCTGACGATCGAGGGCGGCGACCAGCTTCCCTGCGTAGAGATCAGCGAAACTGACAACCTGGATTTCGGCGAAACCAAATTCGTCCTCTACTCGCGGGGAGACCGATTTGGCTGCTGGCTCATGAACACACCCCCGCGTCACCGGCGTGACTTCGATTTTGATCTGTACTCCCTTGGCCCTCACAAGCAACTTGGTTACGCGGTTTTCCGGACTAATGGCAGCAAGGTCAACTCGAGCCCCAGCGATGCCGTGTTCAACCGCGTCTGCTATCCGCCTCAAGGCGTCGCCCATGTCCTGCAATGATTGAGCACGGGCCGCGATCGGGAGGTACGTCAGGTCGATGTCCACCGAGAGGCGCGGCATATCCCGAACGAACAGATTAATGGCAGTGCCACCCTTTAGCGCAAAGCAGGTTTCCGCGCCAACGAAGGGTATCGCTCTCACTAGTAGTGCGGCCTGCCGACGATAAATCTCATCAAACTGCATCGAAGTCCTCCGGGACTGTGATGTTGTACTTCCGGTCGAGCTTGCCGCCGCGAACGAGCATCCGCTTGCCGTGGCCGAGGTCGATTCCCGTGCGGTCGAGTCTGGCAAGCCAGGCGTGATTATGCCGTTCGGCGAACCAGAGAAAGAGGCGCTTAACCTTGACACTGCGGCATGAAACAAGCAGATGATGAAGCCGACGAGGGCTGAGATTGCGTAAGCCTTCCATCAGCACGTCGACTTGGTGGAAGGTCTCGCCTTGCGGAATCTCGTCCAGGAGTTCGAGCGCAGCCCGCTCGGGGGTGGACATTGTAATCGGCCAGTCCCCGTACCCCCAGGTTTGGCGTATGAGGCTCGTATGAGCGGACTGCGGCATGTTCTTGCCCACCGTGGCTATACGTGTAATTTCTTCTTCGAAAAGCTTCCCTGCGTTGTGGAAAACGAACCGGGGTTCGGTTTCCAGTTTCGAGACCCAACCGGGCGGCTCACGGTAACCATACAGGTGAATTTCTCGCCGCCCGGAGGTGGTGAGATAATGCGCGAAACCTTGTAGTTCGAGTGCCGAGCGGCCGCCGATGGCGATCGGCCGCTCGAGGAGAGTCTGGAGAGACGTAATTACTTCTTGCCAGCCTATGCGGTGGCGTTCTGCCTCTGCGCGAAGGATCTTGGCGGGGGGACGGCGATACACACCACGGACAACCTGTTCGAGCCAACCGTGCGCGACGTACTTGCTGCGAAGGGCCCGCGAGAAGCCGTGGCGCTCGAGCCACGCTGCATCGACCATCAGTCCCTGGGGGAGGTTGCCGTGAAGCCAGTTTAACTTTGAGTGTTTTTGCGTACCCACAGTTAGCATAATACGCTGCGGATAAACCAGAAGGCTAGTTTAGAAATGACAGAAAAAGCTAACCATCGGTATACAGGCCATGCCTATCTGTAAACCCGGAATCATGATGGCGGCCGAATCGCGAGACGAATACCCGCGTTGTGTTTAACCTCGTCTGGAGCGTCAACTCCCCCGAAGACAAGAGACATGCGGGCGAAAAGCGGGCGACAGGAGCACAAACGCGCCAGATTTTGGGTCTGGTGCGTGGCAACCGCTACCCGTAACGTATTGATTCCATTGGTGCCGGAGGGGGGAGTCGAACCCCCACGAGCTGTAAGGCTCGCCAGATTTTGAGTCTGGTGCGTCTGCCAGTTCCGCCACTCCGGCTTTCGGGAGATGCGGTGAGAGCGAAAGTATAGCACAGCGACCCGCCGGCGCTAAGTTGCCAGAAGGG
>RPQK01000647.1 GCA_003819755.1 Acidobacteriota bacterium
ACCGTTTCTGGGTGACCATCGAAGGGCGAACCAACCCGACACCCGGCACGCCGCCGGACGGCCTGGGACATCTCGCCGGTTGTGCCAACGCGGGGGCCGGCATTTTCTACTTTTTCGATCCTGCCGTTTGGGAAGCGATGATCAAGATGGTCAACGGTTGCGGAGTCAACAACAAGTGGTGGGTCTTCTCCGCGGCTACCACCGACGTTTTTTACCGAATGACAGTCATGGACATTGCCGGAGGGGCGCAACGGATCTATTTCAACTACCCCGGGGCGGCGCGGGCTGTGATAGACGTAAACGCCTTCACCGGTTGTCCGTGACAGGCGATTGGCGCGCAGCGAAGCGGCTCGCTGCAATTTGAGCAGAGGGCCGAAGGGAAGGACCCGAAAGACCTGAAGGACCTGAAGGACCGTTTAGAGCGTGTGGCCCCTCAACTCCTTCAGGTCGTTCAGGTCCTTCAGGTCTTTCCCTCCGGCCCCTCTTCGCGCGGCCCCTCTTCGCGCCGTGCGTGTCCCGCACCGGGAACCTATCCATGGTTTTCTGCCTTTTGGCTGCGATAGCGGGCGTTGCGACAGCACTGACCGGCGAACGAACCGGGAAGCGGAACCTGATCCTGGCGGGGAAGGGAATCGCCTCGGCGGGCTTTCTCGTCGTGGCCGTCTCGGTCTGGCCGGCCGCCCCGTTACCCTACGCCTACTGGGTGCTGTCAGCGCTCGGGCTCAGCTTTGCCGGTGACTTAATCCTTGTTTCCCCGAGAGGTCTTCTCCCGGGGCTGATTGCCTTTCTGCTGGCCCACCTGGCGTACGTGGCTGGCTTCCTGACCCTCTTGCCGCCTGCGAAGTGGGCAGTGGGAATCGGCGCGGGCGTTTTGCTTGTCAGTGGGGTGATCCTTGCCTGGCTATGGCCCCGATTGGCGTCCCTCAAAGCGCCGGTGACTCTTTACGTGCTGGTGATCAGCACCATGCTTTGGGGGGCGGGCTCGGTCTGGAGGTCATCCTCGATACCGGGCCGACCGGAATGGCCGATTGCCCTGGCGGCAGCACTTTTCTATGCCTCCGACCTGTTCGTCGCCCGGCAGGTTTTCGTCCGGCGCTCGCTGCTTAACCCGGCGGTTGGCCTCCCGCTCTACTACGCTGCCCAATATCTTTTTGCCGCCACTGCCGGCCGCTGATTGATTCGCTTACCACCCCACCCTAGACTGGAGCTTAAAAACTAAAGTAACGGAGGCTTTCAAAATGAGCGATCGCTACGGTCCGGAGGTATAATTGTGCCCGTTGAAGCGTTCGAGTGAGGATCTCATGCTGCCTGCGCGCGATTGTCTTGATCGACGTTCCTTTCTGAAGCTCGGCCTCGTTGCCGGAACCCTTCGACCCGTCGCGGCCGATTCCAGGGAAGCGAAAGTCGCCATTGTCTCCTGCAAGTCCTACGGGCCTCCTGTTGAGGCCGCCATGTCGAAAGCTTTTGACCTTCTCGGCGGCATAGGTCGGCTCGTGAAAGGGAAGACGATCACCCTAAAAGTCAATCTGACCAGGTCAGGCCGCGGCTTCGTGCGTGTTCAGAACCGGCCGCCGGGTGAGACTTACATCACCCACGGAGACACGGTGATGGCTCTGTGCACGGTTCTTTTCCGGGAAGGAGCGCGCCGGGTGCGGATCGTGGAGTCCTTCCCCGATGCCAGACCCTTTGAGGACGGACTGACCGAAGCTGGTTGGGATGTTCCCAATCTACTCAGCCTCGGTCGGGTAGAGCTCGACAACACGCGGAACCTGGGTGTGGGAAAGCAGTACGCGACGGTCAAAGTGGGGTCAGGCGGATACCTCTTCTCCTCCTTCGAATTGAACCATTCCTATGTGGACAACGACGTCTTTATCTCGCTCTCAAAGCTGAAGAACCACAAGACGACCGGCGTGACAATGACCATGAAGAATCTGTTCGGCATTACTCCGAACTCGCTCTACGGGGATCAGGCGGTGAGCGAAGATGGGGTAGCAGGACGCGGACGGTTGCATTTCGGCAGCCGTTGGCAGCGGATCAACTTCCCCGGCCAGAAGGAGGGGAGTTTCAGCCTGGATGCCGGCGCCCGCATTCCGCAGATCATCGCTGATTTGTGCGAAGTCAGGCCGGTCCACCTGGCCATAGTCGACGGCATCACTTCAATCAGCGGAGGCGAAGGCCCCTGGGTCGGTTCTCTGAACCTGACGCATCCCGGAATTCTGCTGGCCGGGCTGAACCCGGTGGCCACAGATGCAGTCGGAACCGCCATCATGGGCTACGACCCTGCGGGCGGACGAGGGACGGCCGGCTTCCCGAGATGCGAGAATCACTTGCTGCTTGGACAGCAGAGGGGGTTGGGGCCAACCGATCTTTCGAAAATCGAGATCGTGGGCATTCCGCTGGACAAAGCCAGATCGCCTTACCCAGCCTAGCGAATCAATCACCGAGAGCCGCTTCGCTCCGCGCCGTGCGCGGCTCTGTTTGATTTCCCGCCCTTGGACGCAATCGACAACATTCTGCTACGATCCGCCTTATGACAAGAGTCTCGGTACCGGTCCGTCTGCTGCTTTTTGTTGCTCTGGCGGTTGCGCTGTTCTTATCTTGCCCGACTGTCAGCCAAGTACAGAACAACCAGTTCGACGTTGTCATCTCTGGAGGCCGTGTCGTGGATGGTACGGGCGCGTCCTGGTTCCGCGCGGACGTGGGCATCAAAGGTGACAGGATAGCGGCCGTAGGCGATCTACGCCAGGCACAAGCCGGGAGGCGGATTGACGCCTCGAATCTTGTTGTCGCCCCGGGTTTCATCGACCTGCTCGGGCAGTCAGAATTCAATGTGCTGGTCGACAACCGGGCGGCCAGCAAGATCATGCAGGGCGTGACGACCGAGGTTTCCGGAGAGGGCACTACCCTGGCGCCGATCAATGACCACATGATCGAGGACCTGCGGCCGAATCTCGAGCATTACAAAATCACGGTCGATTGGCGCAGTCTGGGAGAGTACTTTGATCGGCTGGAACAACGCACCCATTCTGCGATCAACATGGCCCTTTTTGTCGGCGTCGGCGGCGTGCGGGACCACGTCATGGGCAAGGACAGCCGCCGTCCCACCGCCGACGAGCTGAAGCGGATGAAAGAGCTTCTGGAGCGTTCCATGGAAGAAGGGGCGCTCGGCGTCAGCTCATCTCTCCAGTACCCGCCAGATCGCTTCTTTACTACGGAAGAATTGATCGAGTTGGTGAGTGTCGCGGCTCGCTATGGCGGCGTTTATCTGACCCATCAACGCTCGGAGGGAAACCTGATTTTCCAGTCGTTGGACGAAGTCTTTACGATTGCCGAGAAGGCGCGGGTTCCGGCCGAAATCTGGCATTTGAAGGTCGCGTACAAGGCGAACTGGGACAAGATGCCGGAAGTACTGAACCGCATCGAGCAGGCGCGCCTCCGAGGGCTGGATATCACGGCAAACCAGTATCCGTACAATCGAGCCTCGAACAGCCTGCACTCCTGTCTTCCGCTGTGGGCGCGCGAAGGGGGGGTGGAAAAGATGCTGCCCCGCCTGCAGGACCCGTCGCTTCGAGAGCGGATCAAACGCGAGATGGACGACCCGAACGTCACTCAGTGGGAAAACCAGTGGTATGGGTCCGGAGGCGGCGACGGAGTCTTGGTATCTTCGGTCCTGAACCCCGACCTGCGGAAGTACGAGGGCATGAATCTGACCCAGATAGGCCAGGCGATGGGGAAAGATCCCCGCGAGGCTCTGATGGACCTGGTTATCGCCGATCGCGGCGAGACTTCCTGTGTGATCTCTATCATGAAGGAGGAAGACGTCAGGACCTGCCTGAAACACCCCTTCGTCTCCATCGATACCGATTCTCCGGCCAAGGCCGAGGATGGCCCCTTGTCGGAATCAAAGTCGCATCCCCGCGCTTGGGGCACCTTCGCCCGCATTCTGGGGAAGTATGTGAGGGAGGAGAAGCTGCTGCGGCTGGAAGAAGCGATCCGGAAGATGACGTCCCAGCCAGCCACCCGCGTCGGTTTGCAGGATCGGGGGATCATACGCCCGGGCCACGCGGCTGACATTACCGTCTTTGATGCGAATACGATTCGCGACGTCGCCACCTTCGAAGATCCGAATCATTACTCCGTGGGAGTCCAATACGTGCTGGTCAACGGTAAGGTGGTGGTCGACCGCGGGAAGATTACCTCGGAGCGACCCGGCCGCGCCCTGCGCGGCCCGGGGTACAAGAAACGGACAAACTGACAGACTGACAGACTGACAAACTGACAAACTGACAAACTGACAGCCAGCGGAGTTCCGAAGGGGCGAAGGCCGCGTAGCCCCGGGTGACCGAACCCCGAAGGGGCCCGAAGGGGGCATAAGCGCTAACTCAACTGTAGGAGGCATTCGGAGCAAGGGCACCGGACCATGTGGAGTGCGGCGGCAGAGGCTGCACTTTATACCCATCTCGGGACCGACCCGGCTTGGAGGCGTCGCCCCTGGGAGTGCAGGCGTCTCGCCCCAATGCCATTTACTTTTTGGAGCGCGGGGGCGCAGGCCATTTTGGAGTGCGGCGGCAACGAGAGGCCGACGCTTTATCAGGCCTCGAGGCGACGCCGCTTTCCCCTATGCAGGATCG
>RPQK01000648.1 GCA_003819755.1 Acidobacteriota bacterium
TGCCGGACTCTGGAGAGTCCGGCCACAATAAAAGCCCCGTTCACCACGGCTGGTTGCACCGACTTCGCCCTGGCCACCGGGCAAAAAAGTAAATGGCATTGGGCGTCTCGCCTGCACTCCCAAGGAAGTGGCGCCGATTCCGTTTGTAGTTCCGCCTTCAGGCGGGTAGTTAAAGCGCACATCTGGCGGTATTTGTGCGCTTTGACTACCCGCCTGAAGGCGGAACTACAAACGGAATCGGCGCCACTTCCTTGGTCCGACTGGCGGACCGTTTTGCGGTCCAGGCGGAGCTCCCAGGGCGACGCTCCAGCGTGGGTCGGTTCCAAGATGTGTATAAAGTCCAGGGCAGAAGGACTCCGACGCTTTACCAGGAGTCCTGGCGACGCCGCTGGGCCCCAGAGTGCCGCCTATCGCGTGTCTCCCAATATTGATCGCACCCCGCCTCTACGCCGCCTCTCCTCTCGCACCCCGAAAATAGGTGGAGGCGGTTGGACGGAGGAGGAAGTAAGCGACTGCGACCAGCAATAGAGAATGTACTGCCAATTCAACTGGCGAGTGGAAGGCGCTCAGGATCACGTGGTATACGATCCAGGCAAGCAGAAGCCAGCGGGCCCAGTCGCTTCCCCGCAGCATGAAGATTCCGCAGAGGATCACGAGAAGGCGCAAGCCGAACACAAGCGCATATTCCGACGGTGGTGCCGTCTTGAAATCGGTGGCGTGATAGGCCAGGCCGATGACGCCGGCGGCGATGAAAAGCCAACTGATGACGGTGACCGAGAGCGGGCGTCTGTCCATACGATATGCTTGTCCAGACTCCGAAGGTACGTTGACGTAAAGATACCATGTAATTCTGTCCGCCGCCTACGGCCGAAGAGTATATCGGATCAGGTTAATCGGCAGTGTCAAGCCCTGGGGGGCAGGGCTCCCCCAAGCCCCAAACTGACCCGCCACTTGCAGCCTCGGTAGGCTCTTTCACTCTGATTCCGGCGGTGGCACGGGGCTCCAGCGACCGTAAAAGCCTTGGCGGAATTTTTCTCGTTCCTCGGGCGTCATCTGTTCCCAGCGCTCTTTCATTCGATGACGCCAGTGGCCGCCTGGTCCTCCCATGCGAAATCCGCCAAACAGGATTCGGCTGAGGATCATCAGGCCCCAGGCTTGCCAGTAGCCGATCTCTCTTAAGCCAAAAATCGCCGGCATCAGCCAGTTCCAGAGGCTCATAACCACGAAACCAAAGACGGCGACAAACACCAACATGAACGGCAGGATCTTCAGTATTCGGCGAATGCGGTGGCTTCTCATTTCTGTCATTCTCCTTTTTTCCCGAATTCCTCATAGATGGCGTGGAGCCGCCGGCGCAAATGAAGTACCGCGTAACGCTTGCGTGCGAGCAACGTATTGACGCTCGTTCCGGTCCGACTGGCTATTTCCTTGAAGCTGTACCCGTGGATCTCGTGCCCGATGAAGACGTCACGTTGCTCCGGCGGGAGCTCGTCGAGGGCCTCCTCGATCTCGTCCAGGAGAACGGTTCGCGCATAGGCCGCTGCGGGCCCGGCATCCGGCGAAGGCAGCACATCTTCCCGCAGGAGCGCCTCTCCTTCGTCGGAGACCGCCACCGGATCACTTGCCAACCATTCCGGCTTCTTCGTGCGAAAGCGATCGATGATTCGGTTGCGAGCCACTCGGAACATCCAGGAGCTCCATCGCTGCACCGGCTCCATCAAGCGATAGGCGGCGATGACCTCGTAGAAAACCTCCTGCAGAACGTCTTCCGCGTCGGCTTCATTTGGAACCCGCCTGCGGATAAAATCGCGCAGCCGGGATCGTTGTTCCGCGATGATCGCAGAGATTTGACGGTCTTGCTCGGTCATCGAGATTCTGCCTGGTCGCTCGTCCATCCATTCCTGTAGACGAACGGCTGGCGGGAATATTGTAGCGGCGTATCCTCGTCGATCATTTCCCGGGAGAAAAGGACGGCCTGGTGCTGTCTTCGGTCAGGCATTCCAAGTGCTCGGATCACGGGATTTTCGGAGGCGAGAATCTGATAGATAGCCGGGGACAAGTGGTGCTCCGCGCACATTGTGCCTCAACCCGGTGCCCGCTCGCTTTTTTCTGTTGCTTTGGAATGTGAACGCGGTCGGATGTCTGGAAAGGAACTTTGACGCTGGTGCCCGACGCCGGAGGATGCGGCGTCTCACTTCAAATCCCCTGCCCCCTTTATTTATGGAAATGACCTCTATTTCCCCACCGGAGCACGACTCGGCCCGCTCTGCTGCAACGACGGCAAGGCGGCTCTTCAACACGATGCCATCAGGGAAGCCGTGCAGCGGCGAGCTCGATGAGATCCCACCGGTTCCCGTACAAGTCTCGAAACACTGCGACGGTACCGAACGGCTCCTTTCGCGGCTCCTCCTCGAAGACGACCCCCTTTTCAACGAAGTTGCGGTAGTCCCGCCAGAAGTCATCCGTTCGCAGGAAAAGGAACACCCGTCCGCCGGTCTGGTCACCCACCCGGGAAAACTGGGCCGCAGTCGCCGCCTTCGCCAGGAGCAGGGCCGTCCCATCGGTCCCCTTAGGCTTTACCACGACCCATCGCTTTCCCGGTGCCAGCGCGGTGTCTTCGATTAGGACGAAACCCAGCATGTCCGAGTAGTATTCGATGGCCTCATCGTAATCTCGGACGACGAGTGTGATGTGACTTATGGTCTGTCTCATATCGGTATCAAGCCGCTTTGCTAACGTCGAGTTCGGCGGCCTGCGCTTTTCGCAGGTCCGCTGGACGTGTGTCAGGCACGCCCCCGAGTCGCCGATCTGGCTTTCCGAGATATAGTCGAACCGACCTTGCCTGTTACCGGGGCTGTTGGGCCGCACTCACCGGTGATAGCTTTGACGAGCCCGAACTGATAGCCCCGGCGTCTGGGTGCGGACCTCCAACAAATGAAAACCCGGCGTCAACGCCGAGGGGTAGAAACCGAGCGTGTAAACCTGCCGCAGTTCCCGGGCAACTAAATCGTAGAACTCGTCGACGTGCTTCAGAGTCTTCAGATGGTACGCCCGGCCCCCGGTTGTCGTGGCGATGACTTCCATGTTGTGACGAGCCCGGCGATAGTTCTCAGGAAGCAATTGGAGCGCGGTAAGGAGGTCGGGGAATCGCTGCTTAAGGAATGTCGCAATGCGTTCTTGCCACTGCGCGGGGTCAGCACCCTTCCCTACGACGATGACCTGAGATTGGAGCGAGATGCAATTGCCGAGCCGTTTTTCGATCCCTTCCTTGGTGTCGGTTATTACAAACGTTTCCAGTCCAGTTTTCGACAGTGGAACCCGCTCCGGCCAGTCTTTTGACGGCCTGACTGAACGAATCCTCACCAGTAGTCGGCTCTTGTCGAAATGTGGGTTGGTGCGGGGAACAGAAGCAGCGATAAACAGAGGTCCGTCGTCGCAATTCCGGGCCAAAAGCCAGATATTTGCGGAATTTCCATGTCTCTGAACCAAGTAGCCAGCCGCGTCAATAACTAAACCTTCGTTCTCCTCGCAGCTCGAATCGAGCACCAGCGCGAATTCGGACGCGCCGGGAAGCCCCCGCCTCCGGATCATGTTTTCGCGAACGTCCGCCTCAGTGTCAACGACAAGGGAGTAGATCAAGCAATCAGTTTGGGCAAGGTAGCCGCTCAGAACGTCAACATCAATCCCGCTTCCGGTGTCGAAACCGTCGGAGAGAAGCACCAGCGCTTTACGTCCTTCAATGCCCTTGAAAGCGACGCGGAACGCGAAAGACAGCGCATCGTACAGAATGGTCTTGTTTGAAGGGCCGCCCCTGATTTCGTCCACCGCCCGTTCCAGCTGCTTGCGATCAGAGGTAAAACCTGAAGGTGTCTGTATCCTGTCTCCAAATGCCATCAGGGCTATCTCGTCGTTCGGGCCCAGTTGGCGCAGAAACCTCTTCGCGGCCGCTTTTATCAGTTCAATCTTGCGGCGGGTGCTGCCGCTGACGTCTAACACGATCAGTACCCGGAAGGGTTCGGTTTCCGGCTTAAAGTAAGAAATCTGCTGAGGAACACCATTGTCCGCCAGTAAGAAGTCCGCGCCCTTCAAACCGGTGACTGGACGCCCGTTCACGTCCGTTACGACCGCATGGGCGAGGACCAGTTCCACTGGTACCTTGAACACTTTCTGAGGCGTCTGGTCGGCTGTCGTCGCTGAAAGGATTATGAGCCACAGCGCACCGATGACGCTGAACATGCGGCTATGGTACATCAGGTTCCAAGCTGTCGAAAGGCAGCCAAATCGACTCGAGTTGTCCGCGCCTAGGGCCATCGGGGACTTCGGTTCGCCAAAACGTCTGATGATCTCCCTGCTAAACTCGTGGTTGACATCGTCCGAGTTCACCCAATTTGTAAACGAAGGAGTGTCCGCGCAAGGCCTCATCAGGTGTCTGACAGAATTTCGTTGAGACCCTCGACGGCCTCCTCTATCTCGTCGTCAGTAGCGCGCCCAATCTTCCTTTGCAGTCGAGCAACGGAGAGCGTCCGAACCTGACTGATTTTCAGCCAGGACCTTTTGGGAAGGGCGGGGCAGGTCAGTTCAAGTGTCAGTGGGAAGCCGGCTTTCTGCGGTTGGCTGGTGATCGCCA
>RPQK01000649.1 GCA_003819755.1 Acidobacteriota bacterium
AGGGACAGCATTCATCGGCCCGGACGTCGGGTTTCTTGGAATGCCAGGTACGCCGCTGGGGTATGACAAGCTCTCACTCCTTGGCCAGGTCGGAAACAGCGCGGGAGTTTTTCGGACCCTGAAAGCGAAAAGCGTGAAAGAAGTGCGGCCGGGTGTCTTCGTCTACGACCTCGGCCAGAACATCGTCGGCGTGCCGCGCGTCCGGATCGCAGGCGGCCGAGCAGGCGAAAGAATCACGTTGCGGTATGCCGAAATGCTGTATCCCGACCTGAAAGAATCCGGGAAAAACATCGGCATGATCATGACGGAAAACTATCGTGCGGCCCTCAGCCAGGACCTCTACACGATGAAAGCCGGGACACAAGTGTTCCAGCCACGGTTTACGTCTCACGGGTTTCAGTATATTGAGGTCACCGGCCTGGACAAGCCACTCCCACTTGAATCGGTGGAGGGAGTGGTGATCAGTTCCATCCGTGAGTTGACAGCCGATTACAAGACTTCGAGCGAAAAGGTCAATCGCTTGTGGTCGAACCTCGTCTGGTCGAATATCGACAACTTCCTCACGATCCCGACGGACTGCCCGCAACGAAATGAGCGGATGGGCTGGTCTGGCGACATCAACGTCTTCTCCCGCACGGCGACCTACGTATCGAATGCAGACCAGTTCCTGACTCGCCATATGTACGCGATGCGTGACGTGCAGGCCCCTTCAGGCCGGTTTACCGATGTCGCGCCAGTCGGGGGCGGTTTCGGCGGAGTGCTGTGGGGAAGCGCGGGAATCGTCGTTCCGTGGGAAACGTACCTCCAATACGACGATATTGCTCTGCTGGCGCGCCACTATCCGGCGATGGCTGCGTATATCGATCACCTCGAGACCGCGGTCGATCCCAAGACCGGGTTGAGCTCGGACGGGCAGTTGGGGGATTGGCTGGGTCCTCAGAATAATGCTCTCGGATCGGCGTTTCTTGCGACTGCTTATCACGCCTATGACCTGGACATCATGGCGAAGGCAGCCGAGGTTCTCGGGAAGTCGGCGGATGCAGCGAAGTACCGGTCTTGGTATGAAAAGCGAAAAGCATTCTTTAACAGCACTTTCGTGAACCCGGAGGGGAAAACGCTGGCGACGGGCGGCGGTTTTGCTTTCGGCCCGCCGCCCGCCGGCCCACCGCAGTTCCGGATTGCGGACACGCAGACGTCCTATGCGGTCGGGCTTGGAATGGGACTGTTCAGAGCGGACAAACGACCCGCAATGATGCAGAACCTTACGGAAACGGTCTCCCGGGAAAACAAGGACGACAATGGCGTGCTGCGGCCGAGGTTTTCGCTGATGACGGGGTTCATCGGCACGGCTTGGATCAGCCAAGCTCTTTCGGAGAGCGGCCGCAGCGACCTGGCTTACCGGCTGTTACACAACAACCAGTACCCGTCCTGGCTCTACGCGATCGACCAGGGTGCGACCTCCATCTGGGAGCGCCTGAATGGATACACCGTGGAAAACGGATTTGGCGGCAACAACAGCATGAACTCGTTTAACCACTATTCATTTGGCGCAGTAGGCCAGTGGATGATGGCCTACTCGCTGGGCATCCAACGCGATGAGCCCGGTTTCCGAAAGTTCATCCTGCAGCCGGAGCCCGATCCCACCGGGACTATGACCTGGGCCGAGGGCTACTACGATTCGACGTACGGCAGGATCAACAGTGCCTGGAGCGTCGACGGCAAAACCCTGAGTTACCGGACCACCGTCCCCGCCAATACGACCGCCACCCTTTACCTGCCCACGGCGGACGCCGGGACGGTGAAGGAAGGTGGAAAGGGTGCAGCCGAAGCTATCGGCGTCAAGTTCCTGAGATACGAGAACGGAAGGGCCGTTTATCTTTTGGAATCGGGGTCGTACCAGTTCACTGCAGCGCAGTAGGGCGATTTGGGCATGTCCACGTCCCTGTCGTGGGCAGCGGTTTTGAAGTAAGGATCGGTGGTGCAAGTCGCGAAGAGAACGCTCAACATCTGGGTTGATTACCTCCGGGTGCCAAAGCTCTAGCCGGCGGTTATCAGTCACGGTGCTCTCCTCTGGCCCCGCGGAATCTAGCGTGATCGCTGCGCCAGGGCGGCCACGTCTTCGGGTGGGACTCGATAGACCAGGGCCCAGAAATTGGCGGAGCGGGCTGACAGCCTTCGTTCAGTGCGCACGACCTCTTCGATTTGGTCCTGCGAGAATTCCGCCCTGAGCCAGTCGATCGCCTTTTCGTCACCAAACTCCAAGAGCCGGAAGATCGTGTACTCAGGAAGGCGTGAGGGTCGAAGCTTTCGAGGTTGACATCCCAGAAAAAAAGTCGCAAGTGATTGTAAATCACGGAGTTAAGTATAACACAAACCGCTCGTACGTGTTGTGTCTCAGCGAATGCTCGTCCTGTAATTGTGGGAAACTGGTGTGAGAATTGGTGCTCTGGCAGCTTGGCTGCCAACCGCGAAAGGGGTTCGGGCCAGTCTCGGCCAATGCCGGTAAATCATCGCAAACAGAGTGTTGACGCAGGCTCGCGCCTGAAGCGTGTCAAGACATGCCTCGACCCCTTCGTCCACGAAAGGACGGTGCGCCGATCTGGATGGCGACGACTTTGTTCGGCAACATTTTCTCCCTCGTTTGCGAGTGCCGTTATGAGAGCTCTCGGACCGCGTCGCCGATTCCGCTCAGGTTGTCCAGTTTCATTTCGGAGTACTTGCGCGAGATGACGATTCCGTCCGCGTTAGCCCGGAGCGCCTCCCGGGTGGCGTTGCGGACGCGTTCCCGAGTGGTCTGTGCGGCTTTCTCCAGCTGGGCGCCGTCGACGATATCCAGTTGCGAAAGAGGGATGTCCACATCGATGCCAGCCAGAATCTTCGCTCCGCCATTGCCCCGGCCGTCCAACGCCCGCTTGACCTCTCGATAGACGTAATGGGCGCTCAGGCCCGCTTCCGAAACGCGTGGGTAAGGAGCTTCGTTCGGATAGTTGAGGACCCGGTAATGGAACTGCGTCGCTTCCTCGCGCGAAAGATCGCCGTAGACCGTGTCTCCGATACTCTGGATGTAGCTCGCCATACGCGGGCCTCCGCAGTTGTTGTACAGAGCCAGCTTGAGGAAATCGGCGCATCTTGAGAGCTCGGAAAAATCCTGTTCCGCGCGGTAGATGGGGTTCATGGAAGTGTTCGTCCAGATGTGGAGGCCGAACATCAGCTTCTTGTTCGCGGCCTTCACGTGGTCGTACATGAGCGTGTAAACCTCGCGGTAGCTCTCATGGTAGAGGTGCTCCCAATGGAGCAGTTCCGGATGCCTGAGCAGCAACCGCCAGAAAGAGACGTAGAAGCCGTCGACCGGCCTCTGGTGTACACGCCCGGCAGCGACGAATTTCTCCGCCTCTTCGAAAGCAGCCTTTAGACGCTCGACTCGGATCCCCTGGGCCTTGGCTTTGTCGATGCAATACGGACAAAAGCAGATTCGAGAACCGGGCAACCCACGCTCGCGCCCGCGGAACCGGCCCCCCATCATGTCGGTGAAGGCGCCCTGGGTCTCATTCACGTACATCAGCCCGTCGATATCGTAAGAGTTGACGAAGTCATCGACCAGGCCCGTAAGGAATCGGCGGTGGTACGGATTGTTGAAGCACAGGGCGTCGGTCTGCTTCCCGTTAAAGTCGTAGGCGAAGAGCTTGTCTGCGCCGGGCAATTTCTCATTAAAAGAGTTCTGGAACAGGCCGATGACCTTCATCCCTCGCTTGCGGGTGTGGGGAATCAAGTCCCGCAGAACATCGAAGCCCGGATGGTCGGTCGCCTGCGTCGCCCGGGGGTCGATCGAGATATCTTTGTAGAAAGAGGGGTGAACAGTCGCGTAGTTACCCCCGTTTATGCTCATGTCTTCGACGTTCTTGCCGTGGCCGGGATACGGCTTGTGGCGGCCGGCCGTGCCCCGCGAATTGGAATAGACGGCCGGCATAACGGTGTTTACGGCCCCACGCTCCTGGAGGATATCGAGGCACTTCTCGATCCCCTCATCTACAAACGAAACCGCTCCTATCTGAATCGCGATCATCCTCGATGACGCGCGAGTAGCGGCCGCCTGCGAAGCCAGCACATTGGCTGCGAAAGGAATCCCGGCAGTGGCCACACTTCCTGCTTTCAAGAACTGTCTGCGATTTATCGAATCCATCTGCTTGACCCTCCCTGAGTATCTGAACCACGGTTGACCGGTCTTGCCCCACGTATGATGACGGCGACTGAGCAGTCAAGGGAAGTCCCAAACGGTTTTTCACGGGTTCGAACCTGCCGGGAACCGTGCCGTTTGTGCCTCACGCGCGGTTACCTGGGGTTACTTTGGGAGGCGTCGCCTGGACCGCAAAACGGTCCGCCAGTCGGACCAGGGAAGTGTCACCGCGTCTACCGGCCTGAGGGCCTCGAAGGTGGAGGCGTCCGCTGGGAGCGCAGGCGTCTCGCCTGCACTGGGGCAAGGGGCGTCCCGCCCCGTCCGCGCCGCTGGCAAAATCGGTTGTACCAGCAGCGCGGACGGGGCGAGACGCCCCTTGCCCCAGTGCAGGCGAGACGCCTGCGCTCCCAGCGGACGCCTCCACCTTCGAGGCCCT
>RPQK01000650.1 GCA_003819755.1 Acidobacteriota bacterium
GCTCGTAAGAATCAGACGATATTGGCCGGAGAGTAGCGGGTTCAGTTTCCCTCGCCAGCGCACCGAGAAGGAGTCTCCGGTGAGGATCGGGTCGGGGGGTAAATTCATCCAATCGAAGTTGATGCGCGAGTCGACTCGAACGCACGGCTGACCGGCAAGCTCCGTGTTCGCAAAGTACTCCCCCTTGAGCCCCGATTCCCCTGCCCCGCCGCCAAGAGGGGACAGTTGGTGGTCTGGGATGACCATCGGAGTGCCGCTCTGTCCGGTTGCCGCCCAGCCGACATGTTTCACCTTGACCGAATGGCCAACCCGCCGGCGAATGCCGGCGAGGGGAGAGACCGGCGGGTTGGCAGGATGGCCGCTGTAATCGCCGAATTCACAGACAGCCGCCTTGGGACCGACCACCGCGATCGACCTTATCGTCTTCGGGTCGAGCGGCAGGAGTTTCTTGCCCTGGAAGACGCTGTTCTTCATGAGCACGATCGATTCCCGTGCCGCCCGGCGCGTCAGTTCCAGGTGTGTGGATGAGCCCACAGTCTCCGACCCGAGCCTGCTGTACGGGATTCGCTCGGGCGGGTCGAACATTCCCAGCTTGAACCGGAGACGAAGAACATTCGAGACGGCCCGATCAATCGTGGCAGAACTGACCAGCCCGGTTTCGCGCGCCTTCAACAAGTACTTTTTGAAAACGTAAGGGAGGGTGCACCAGGAGCCACACTCGAGATCGATCCCGGCGTTGATGGCCGCAGCCGCAGCTTCTTCCGGCGACTTGACAAACCTGTGTCGATCGTACAGGTGAGAGATTGCCCCACAATCGGTCACAACGTAGCCGTCGAACCCCCACTCCCCCCGCAGGAGATCGGTCAGAAGCCATCTGTTGGCCGTGCACGGGATCCCATTGATCGCGTTGTAGGCGCTCATGATCGACTGGGCACGGCCTTCTTTCACTGCGGCCTCGTATCCAGGCAAATAGTACTCTCTCAGCGTCCTTTCGGAGATCACAGCATTACACTCGAAACGGTTGTGCTCCTCATTATTGGCGGCGAAGTGCTTAGGGGTGGCCACCACCTTCAGGTAGCGCGGGTCATCTCCTTGAAGCCCTCGGATAAACGCCACCGCCAGCCGGGAGGTGAGGAAAGGGTCCTCTCCGTACGTCTCTGGTGTCCGGCCCCAGCGCGGGTCCCGGGCCATATTGATCGTTGGAGACCAGAACGTGAGCAGGCCGTTCGCCCTTCCGCCCAGCACACGCGTATCCATGATTCCCTTCGACTCATTATGCTTGGCGCGGGCTTCGTCGGAGATCGCCGTGGCGATCGTCTTGAGCAGTTCCGGGTTCCACATGGCCGCGAGGGCGACCGCCTGGGGGAAAACCGTGGCTTTACCCGGCCGGACGACACCATGAAGAGCCTCATTACCGTAGTGGTAACGCTTGATGCCCAATCGATCGAGTGAGGGCGATGTCTCTGAGAGGAGCAGAATCTTCTCCTCCAAAGTCAGCCGGGACACCAAATCCCTGACGCGAGCATCAACCGGGAGGCGGTAGTCCAGGTAGGGCGGATCCGCGGCGCCGCCAGAGGCCGATGCGAGCAGCAGGCAGGAGACGATCCATAAAGTCCATTTCACGGCGTTCATCATCGCTCGCGCGCCTCCAGCAGGCAACAGCCAATCAGGTTATTCACCGGCTATTTAACTGTCGCAAGTCCGGCAGCCTTGTAGGTCCGGCAGCCTTGCCGGACCCTCTCCACCAACCGCCTGCTTCTTGCCTTTTCCGGTAGGTCCGGCAAGGCTGCCGGACCTACTGTCTTGCCGGACTAAGAGAAGCAGGCACGGAAGGCAGCTTCGCCTCCGGCAGCTCCGGGAGAGGCCAGAGCAGGATGCGGTTCAGATTCTCAGGTCTATTCGGAACCCGATTGAACGGGCCCCGAAACGGCTCTACCTGTGAACGATCGTCGAGCCCGGAGGTGAGATTCAGTTTTTGAAACGGACCGGGCAGGCAGTTCCCGGCCGTTATCGGTTCCCCGAGCAGATCACGATCTACCAACTCAACCGGATTGCAGCCGAGCCTGCGAGGACTTTCGTCGATCAGGAATTGCAGCACCAGCGAATGCGGCGAGAACTGCGGCCGCAGCACCGCGGGGACCCGGCTGTGCCGATCATAGCCGGCCACGAGCTGCCATGCGGCGAGCGTCAGAAGCGGATTCTGCTCCCAGAGCTTCAGGTTGGGCCAGTCTCCCTTCGGGACGTTGGCCGTTTCGAGAGCGTGAGAGAACCGGTCGACCAGCGTTTTCATCTCGAGGCGGCCCTTGTTCGTGTTGAGCACAAACAGGGGCGGATCGAGATCCAGGGCGTAGGTCTCGCTTGTGAGCAGGTCGTACCCACCGGTCAACAGGTTAAAATCACAGACGTTGTTCCTGGATCGATCGGTTTCGGGAGGGAGGCTGACCGCTCCCCGGTGATTTCCGAGGATCAGGTTGTTGAGTATCTTCCAGTCTGAGCTGGTTGCGGGTCCGCCGCCGCGTCGGGCGCCACGATCGGTCGCCACGTGGGCCCAGACGCCGAAGTTGGCGTTAAAGAAAATCAGATTGTGGGCGAGTATGACGCCGGAGGCGTCGTGGCTGTAAATGCCGTCGCCGGCCAGCGAAGCCGTGCCCCGGGTGAAGGCGATGACATTGTTGTCCGCTATCACCGGTCCCCGCCCGAGCTCGACGAAGAGACCCGCGCCCGAGTTCGAGACGATGATGTTGCGGGTCACCCTCGCGCCGACCCAGCCGTTGTCAAGCCACACGCCCGATGTCCCGTTGTCCCGGATCAAGTTTCCCTCGATCAGCCCGGACGTGAAGCTGTGAGTCTTGATGCCTGCGGTCTCGGGTGCTGTGAAGCCCAGCGCGTTGTTCCGCTCGATGATGTTGCCGATGATCTTCGTTCCGGTCGAGCGCATCCCGCAGATTCCGCCTGCCCCATTATCGGAAATGCGGTTGTAGCGGATGACATGATGTCCCGTCTCGGAGGGAGTCGGCTGGTTCAGACCGTCGGCGTCAAACCGGCCTTCGTTGCCGACGTCCAGACCGTAGCACTTGGCATAGCGGATGACGTTGTGCTCAATCACCCAGTGGTGGCCGGCCCGGCAGCCGAGCATTCCGGCCTGCGGAGTTTCGCTCGACCAGAAGCTGGCGGGAAACTGATTGGCGCAATGTTCCATGATGAATCCGCGAACCGTGATGTAGCCGAGGCCACGCTTGAGCGGGGCAAAGACACGGGGCCGGACGGAGATCTCGACCAGGCGTTTTTCAGGAGGCAGAGGTGACCGCGGGAAATGGACGAAAACGGTCTTCCCTTCCGGCCCGGCGCACCAGGCCGTCGGGCTCTTCGCCACCGCTTCGAGCGAGCTCAGCTCCGTCAGCATCTCTCCATCAACAAAAATCTGGCCAAGGGTGAGCTTCTCCGGCATTGTGGCGAGTGTGATCGCGAACGGGTTGTAGGGCCCGACGAGAGCCGGGTCGATTGTGGCTGTCATCACGTGCGGATTGCCCTCGACCGCCGTCCACCTGGGCCGAACAACCTCTGATCCCTTGATAATCACCTCCTCACCGGGAGCACCAAGGTAAGTGATTGGGTTGCCCTCCTCGCCGCCGCGTTCAGGCCTCACCCGCTCCCGATAAACACCGGCTTTGACCAGCACCATGTCGCCTGGCTGAGCGACTCGCGCCGCAGCATTGATGGTTTCGAATGGCCTTGATTGGTCGCCTGGGCCTTGGTCGGTCGCGTGACGATGCTTCTGGTCGACGACCCAGGTGCGAGCCTGGGCCTGCTGGATAATCAGGCAGAGCAAGCAGACCAGGGCGACCAACGAAAAATGAGGCATGCTGTCCTCCGGTGAATTCAAAAACGCGCAGCTTCGGCAAGCCAGTGGGGTCCGGCATCCTTGCCGGACCCGGGCTTTGTGCTCGTTGCACCCGGGTCAGGCAAGGATGCCGGACCCGGGTACCTTGTGCTGCTTGCGGGGGTCCGGCAAGGATGCCGGACCTACTTATGCCGGACCGTTATCTCAGAAGCGCAAGCGCAACGACAGGGTGATAATACGCGGATCGGCCATGAGACGAGGGTTGGTGGAGCCCATGCCTATCGTGCCGGCAGTCGCGTTGGAGTTCTGGCCGATCTTCACGTTGTTCGCATTGTTGGCTGGAACGCTTAGAATCGCCCCGTACCCGAAGTTGACTGCAGCTGCACTGAAGTTCGTTCGGTTGAAGAGGTTGGTGGCTTCAGCCAGGAACTCAAGCTGCGCGCCTTCCCTGATCCGGAACCGCCGGTTGATTGCCAGGTTGACGTTGGCGAATCCCGGAGTGCGCAGGCCGTTCACGTACTGTGCGGTCTGCCCCCACCAGTACTGGTCCACCTGGTAACTGCCATTCGGTAACTGCACCGTCGGCGCCTTAAACCGGTCGGGGTTCCATTTCAGGAACGTATAGGCCTGAGGGGTCACGATACGGCCGCTCGGCAACGTCACCGAGGTCTTCCCGTCGTACCAGCGCTGCAGATCCTTCGGCACTTCCAGCGGCGCACTGGTATCTTCCATACAGCGTCCGTTCATCCCACCGCAGTTCGGCCC
>RPQK01000651.1 GCA_003819755.1 Acidobacteriota bacterium
AGGCGGTTGAGATCCGAGTTGCGGAGGTAAGCGTCGAACCTCGGGTTCCCGGTGTTGTCGGTATATGCTGTCGGGTACCCTTTCTCGCCGTGGGGAACCGTCGGCCCGAACGGGGATTCCGAAGACTCGTAGACACGTGAGAAGTCGACGCCTCGCACCGGCACGGTCAAAGCGTGTTCCGTGTCTTCGGCGACCGGGGCCAGGACGGTGTGCCCTCCGAAGTCCCTTTGTCGAAGCCAGCGGTTGATCGGAAACGAATAGTTCAGCCGTATCGGGTCGAAGTCCAGTCCATGATCCGAGAGCAGAACCACGAGCGTCGAACTGCGCCGCTGGCTCTGCTCCACGGCGGAAAGTATTTCTCCAATCCAGTCATCGGCACGCATCAGCCACGAAAGGATATTCTCGTAGTGCGGATCGACGTGAAACTGGTGGTCGATCGATGAAAATAGAATACTCAGGAAGTCATAGCGTTCATTCCCGCCCAAGTCGGTTTCCAGGACTTTCCTCGCTGTGAGTGACGCCAGGACGTGGTCGTTTCTCTCGGGATAGTCTGCGCCGTAGGCCGAGTCGGCCACATGCCGCTTGATGAGTCGAAGCGGGTTCTTGCTCGGCTCGCCCCGACTAATGAAGTTCTTTCCGAGTGAGGAAAGCTGATCTGTGGGGCGCTTGCGGTAGAAGGGTTGAATTGAAGTCCATACCCGTTCATCTCGAAAGAAATCGGAAAGGAGCGGAATCCCGGCGAGATCCAACTGCCACAGGGCGGATGTGCGTCCGGCTCCCTTGACCATCGCCAGCGACTCGCGCAGTTGATCGAGATAACTCGTCACTTCTCCCGTTAAGCGGTTAAAGTAGGAGTTGGACTTCACGATGCTTCGCTGACCCGTGTCAATGACTGCCCACGAGGGTGTGGAGAGGGGAAGGGTTGCGCAATACATCGAGCTTCGAACCCCGTTTCGGTAGAAATAGCTCTCGATGTTCGGCAACAATCGGTCGTGTTTGAGCACGGAGCGCAGTTGCGAGTGCGCCTCTCGGAACAGCTCGGGGTGTGGAAGACGATTCGTGGCCGGATCACCTGGGTTGATGGCCGCGTCCAAGACAAGAGGTGAAAGTCCATCCACTTTGATGAGGATCAAGCGCGGGGCGGGCGAGGCGTCGCCCAAAGCAAATGCGGCAAGGCTGTGAAATAGGAGTATCGCGAGTGCGAGTCTGGATAGTATCGTCATGTTGTGCGCAACCGAAACCACGAAACACACGAAATACACGAAAAAAATACTGACTCCCGTTTCGGGTATTTCGTGTGTTTCGTGGTTAAAGCTTCCCCTCAATCGCTTGGAGGCCGGGCGTTGCGGACCTTCGTCAGCGCGAGGTCGTCGTTGAGTATCCGTGTGACCGCGGCCCGGTGATCCGTTGGGATCCCTGATGCTTCCATTCGGCGCAGGCGGTCGACAAAACGCTTGACCTCGGCACTCCTCGGCACGCCTTTCGATCTAACCAGTTCCCAGGCATTCAGTATCGTATCCCAGGACTGGGCGGGCAGGTTCGTGTCCGCGCCAAATTCACGGACCAGGCGCAGGGCTTCGCGATACTGCTGTTCCGCCTCAAATTGAACCAGATCGCGGTCGAAGATCGCCCGGCTCCCGAGTTTCAGGGTCGACCGGACTTCGTCTTCGAAAAGGCGACGGAGGTAGGTGGCGAGTTGCCCGCCTTGACCGGCCAGCAGCGATTCCAACCGAGCCGTGGCCGCCTGGTCCTCAAGATGGACGGAGGCGGCTAAGGGATTGGCCCGTCGTTTGTCGAGCGCCGTGACGAGGAGATCGTTCGTGTCAGGGTCAAAGTTCCAGTCCAGTCGGGCAAAAAGCCGGACGGGCTCCACGCCCGCGGCAGTCGACCGCCGGCTGAAGCGTGAATAGTCCTTCTTATTGAGGGCGTAGCCGCTGATTCGCCCGAGCGCCCGGTAAAGCAGCGGGATGTTGGTCATCTCGAGCGCCTGATCGAGCGTAACCCGCCAAACATGAGACGATTCCCTCTTGATCCCGCCGTCGCGTTTGAAGAAGTCTGCGACGAGAATAGGCTTCAGCTGGTACTCGCTGGCGAGCACGTAGAAGGCAAGGGGAATGTCCTCGTCCGGATACTTCTCGATCAGCTCCCGAATGGCCGGCTTCTCAAAAGGATTGTAATCGAGGTCAAAAGGGTTACGTTTGGACCACTTCGGCAACTCGGCCGGGAGTGCCGAGCCGCGCATGGAAAGGAGCGCACCGCGGCAGATCGGTACCCGCCCCGGCAGGCCAAAATCGATCTCCTCGAGGCCCAACCTGTAGAGATTCGCATGGGCATGGAGATAGGAAGCGGTGTTTCCTGACTGGGAGCGCAGATGGCTCTCAAACCGCTGAACGACTTCATTAACCGATTCTCGCGGGAGGAACAAACCTGAGAGGCGCCGGTTGACCAGCAGGTGGTACTTGATCTCCATGATCTCCGCGACCGAGAGGTGATCGGGCGTCGGGTCAGTGTGGGAAATGGCTTCGTAGAGCTCGAGTAGAGTGTAAGTCTGATGAAACCGCCGTTCCTCGAGATCGGCTCCGTTATTGGCGTAGTTGTTCACGAAGAAGCGGGCGGGGCTGACGAAACCGGAATACCGGATTGTCTGATCGATAATTGTCCATCGAGCCCTGGTCCAGACGCCCGCGCGCAGGGACCGCAGGGACAGGCACGGCTCGGGAAAATCGTTAAAGGAGAGCGTAGTCGACGGCTTGCTCCCCCGCGGGCTGCCCGGCACGCCCAGTCCCGCGCGAACCCGCTGCCAGGCAGATGGAGGCGTATGACTGAGGTTCCAGAGAGCCAGCCAGTGGTTCTCGCCATCCGCTTTACGTGCTCCGATGGCGAGAAGCGGCAAGAAACCCTCCGGCTGATCCGCACCCAGAACCGAAAGGACGAACTGGTACTCGCTCCCCGAATTGTTCACGGCTTGAATCGGATAGTTGCGAATCTCGAGGGTCGGCGCCGCCGATTCCTTGAAGATCTGAGTAGAAGCCCCCGCCAGGGAGGAGAACAAGCAGCAAATGAAGCCAAGAAGATAGGCGCGCGCACTCAAAGAAGACTCTCCAAAGGCCTTCTATTTTACCAAGTCGTAGTAGAAGCGGCCCAAAAGATTAGACTAAACGATGGGCGGGGGTTCTCAACAGCATTGAGGGGGAACGGTCATATGAAACGGGTACTTATGTCGACGTGTTCCAAAGCTGGGAAAGACCGCTTCTTGCCCGGTGTCAAATTACTGGTGGCGCAACGCTTGGACTGGATTCATCCGGGCGGCCCGGAGCGCCGGCAACAGGCACGCGAGCATGATAATCACGATTAACAGCCCGGAAATCAAAACAAAGGTCTCGGCATCAGTCGGAGTGACCTCGAAGAGAAGGCCCTGAAAAAGCCGGGTGAAACCTAAAGAGGCCCCGATACCTAATAGAACGCCCACCGTGACGTAACAAAGGCATAATTCGTGATGTGTTCCTGCCCCGAAACAGGCTTCGGCTCTCCGGCCAGGGTAAAGGATGTTCCCTCCTGATCGTCAGCCAACGGTATTGTGGAAACAAACCCGGCTGCTCTGACCGACGGTGACCCGCGCGGGTGTTACGCCGTGTGGCAAGACGGCCGAATCGAGCTCAAGCGAGTCGAGTACGATGTTCAATCGTCAGTCAATCGTCTCTACAAAGCGGCCTACCTCCGGAAACCGCCCAGGGAATGGAGCGCGTTCTGAGGAAAGCCGGGCGTTGTTGAGGTATTTGAGGAAATGGGGGTGACCAAGGACATCATCTCCCTCCGTCCCGTTTGATTCGAATACCTCCAACCGTGATTTTCTCGAGCCAATGTTGTACTCGGGTTTTGTAAAGTAGGCGAGGCGGATCTCGGGAATTGCCGCCCTCTTGAGGAGCGATTTGGCCAACTGGCTGGCGGCTCGACAAACCTCTCGATACTCTTCGTGACTGTCCGGCCGGAAGTTGATCCGCGTCAGCAGTTGTTGCTCGGTTTTGGTAAGCGTTATCGTGCCTGGAGGTTTCCTGGTCGTAGTCATGGCCTCAAAGTTAGCCGCCCAGTCTGACACTTCAATGGATGCGTACAGCATACAAGTCTTACCGGGCCTTAAGATTGATCCCAGCGGAATCAGGATCTGAGACAAGAGCCTTGGCTGTGACCGGGCATCACGCTTAAAACTTTGTTCAGATCATCCGGTAGTCTGTCGAATTGGGGAATCTGCGTGGCAGAAGACCGAGCAGTTCAGTACGCTGACATGGCATTCAGGCAGGCATTGTCTTACAGTTGCTCGGATACATGATCGAACTGTTTTCGCAAACCGTTTGCTCCGACCCGATTTATACCCGGATGTTTCAACATACACCCAAGCACCCAGCCGGCTGCGATCCAGTGGTAACGTGGTTTTCACCAGGGTGCATGTGAGCGGAAAGGCTCAAATGCCTGCACCCACAGCGGCCTCCGCCAAACCACTGCCATTCCTGATTCCTGGCAAAACCGCTCCTGCAACCCATAGCATTCATTCCACTTCCATCTTGCACCCACTTGCAC
>RPQK01000652.1 GCA_003819755.1 Acidobacteriota bacterium
CCGCCGCGCGGCGTTTTCCCGCGCCATCGGTTTTGCCACAGGATCTTGCCGGGATCTGGGACAAGGAGCACGTCTCGCCGCCGCTTCCGCCCCTCGTCGACCATGCGGAGGTCGTCTCACGCATCAACGGCGTCGTCTCGGCGTCACCCGACCTGTTTGCGGTCGAGAAAATCGGCGAATCACTCGAAGGGCGGTCGATCCATCATGTGAAGTTCGGCACCGGCCCGTATCATGTGCTTCTCTGGTCGCAGATGCACGGAGACGAGCCGACCGCGACCTCAGCCCTGTTTGATCTCTTCGAGTACATCCGCCTGCATCGCCAGGAGCCGGCGGTCAGCCGCATCCTTGCACGCCTGACGCTGCATGTCGTTCCCATGCTCAACCCCGACGGCGCGGAGCGATTCGAGCGTCGCAACCCGCAGAGTATCGACGTTAACCGGGACGCGCTCAGGCTGCAGACACCCGAAGGGCAAGTCCTGAAAACGCTGCGAGATCGGCTTAAGCCGGGAGTCGGGTTCAATCTCCACAACCAGAACTGGCGGACGTCGGTCGGCGACCCGCCGATGCCGGCCTCAATCTCGCTGCTGTCAGTTGCCTTCGACGAGAAGCGGACAGTCAGTCCTGGCCGCAAGCTCACGAAAAAGCTGTGCGCCGTTATCCGCGATGCCGTGGAAGCGTTTGCCCCGGGGCAGATCGGCCGCTACGACGATGAGTTCGAGGTGCGGGCGTTCGGCGACAACCTGACCCTCTGGGGCACTCCCGTGGTCCTGATCGAAACCGGCGCTTGGGCGGCCGAGGCCCCCGATCCGCCGCTCGTTCGGTTGAATTTTGTAGCGCTCCTGACCGCGCTTGACGCCCTGGCCACCGGGCGAGTGGATCGTGCCGATCCTGACCGGTACGAGTCGTTGCCGGTAAACGAATCGCGGCTCTTCTATGCGGCGATCCGTAACGCCACGGTTATCAACGGCTCCGGTATCCCTCCGTTCACGGCCGATATCGGGATTGTGGCGAACCGGCGTGTGCGGAGAGTGAACGGGGTACGCGAGTTGGTGATGACCGCCACAATCGACGATCTTGGTGATCTACGCACATTCGGCGCTCTGCGTGACATCGATGGATCCGGACTAACCGCGGTGCCGGACACCGGGTATCAGGAAGGAGCTGTTGTCGAGCTGCCCGATTGGCACACGAGGACCGACACCACGATTGCGGTCGGCCAGTCCCCGCGAATCGCCCTGCTGCGCGCAACCGAGGGCGGAAAGTACCGGGTGCACCTGGTGCTGAAGTAGGGGCCCGGCCCCGTTTCATTCACCCCTCCCTTTTTTCTGTCCCCTTGTCGCAAAAAACGCCTGCCATCGCACTATATACACGGGAGCAAACGTGATAAATGCGGTGCGAGAAGCAGAGATGACCGGGGGAAAGCCAGGGGAAACGACAGGGACAGATCACGATTACATCGTGCGCTGCCTTGCCGGCGAGACAGATGATTTTCGCCACCTCGTGACACGTTATCAGCGCTCGGTTTTCGCCTATCTTCGAGGGCGCCTGCGCGATCCCGACCGGGCACAAGAGGCTGTCCAGGAGACGTTCGTCCGCGCTTTTTTCAATCTGGCCAAATTGAAGAAACGCGAGTCATTTTTTCCGTGGCTCATCGGGATCGCAGGACACGTGGCCCGCGAGCTGGAGAGGCACGAACGTCGGGATAGAGTGGCTTCGGCCGAGTATCTGGAGCAGAGCCGAATGCCACGAACGGGCCCTCGGTGGGCCGACTGGCCCCTGGAGGCCGCTGTGTCATCGCTGCCCTGTGCCCTCCGCGAGGTCATCCTGCTTCGTTTCTATTCTGACTTTTCATGTCTCGAAATCTCGAGGCTTCTCAACCTTCCGCTTGGCACCGTCACTAAACGACTCTCCCGTGCCTACTTCAAAATCCGAAAAAGGATCGGAAATTAAGGAGCAACCATGCAGGCACATGTGACCAGACAACAACTGACAGCGCGGGCCGAGCACTGCTTGAGCGATGCCGACACGATAACTGTCGACGAACACCTTGAGCACTGTGAACGATGTCGAGAACGCGCTCGTGAAATCGACCAGACGGTGACCCGTCTTTCCAGTGATGCCGCGGATCTGGCTCACTTCTCCTGCGAGGAGGGTGTCATGAAACGGGTGTACGAACAGAGGCTTTCGGGAGCTGAGGAGGTTCGCCTCTCCAGCGGTTTCTTTAGCTTTTATGAAAAAGCGTGGGGCCTGACTACCGTGCGCGCGGCCGCCGTTTCAGCCGCCGTGGTCCTCATTGTGCTCGCCACCGGGATGGTCTTTTACACCACCCCTTCGCGAGCCTGGACCATCGAACAGAGCATAGCCGCGGTTCAGGGCAAGCGGGGAGTGCACTTTTCGGGACTGCTTGCCTGGGGAGGAGGCAGGGTCAGGTGCGAAATGTGGATCAGGGGGAGGGAGGGCCGCTCCCGCATGGAAGACATGCTAATGCGCGTGGAGAACGGCGCCGCTGTGTGGGTGAGTGGCAACAACACGTACACCTACGTCCCTCCTGATCCGGTGGTCTATACCGATGATGCCCAGACGGCGGGCATGACCCACTGGCCTGGGCCCGAGTTTCTGGAGCTCTTCAAAAGAGTGTCACGAAACGTGGAGGTAAGCAGTCGGCTCGACCTGTTCTCGGCACGACGGCTGATCGTCCTGAAAGCCCAGATTATCGGTGCCGAGGGGCCTCGATCATTCGTTATGGAGTTCGACCCGAGCTCGAAACTGCTCGTCAGCCTGACAGTCTGGAACAACCTCGGCTGGGCCGGTACTCCCACTTTTGAAGCGGATTCAATCGAATACCTCGACTCGGCGCCGGACGACCTCTTCGCTGCCCAGGTGCCGACCAACGTCGCCTACCGTCAGAAGGAAATCGGAATTTCCCCTGAAAATCTCGCACTCCTGGCCACTGCCGGCTCCGGCCGCTCGTTCTCGGGAGTATCAGAGGAGGAAGCGAGCCGAGATATCGCGGAAGAGATTATCAGGGCGGAAATCAATGGCGATCTGGCGAAATTCAAGCTTTTGGGACCCATCGCTTCTCTCTTTGACGACGAACAGCTGAGAACCGTGCTGGGCGGGGTCGATGGCTCGGAGGCGCTTACCGAGCTCGTTAGCGTGGGCGGAGCGAGTCACCGAGGCCGGTCTTCCCTGGGACCTTTGATGCTGGTGCCAGTGGTAGCGAAGCAGCGAAACGGCCGGCTGTCCGAGCACAAGATCATCGTCCAGGTCCGGACAGGGACCGCCGATGACTTCTCGTGCGTAGTGTACGGGCCGTACGGGTACCCGTACGAGATCGAGTAGGGTGTCTTTATTGTGGCCGGACTCTCCAGGGTCCGGCGCGTACATCATGCAACCAGCCATCATCCACGCGCCGGACTCTGGAGAGTCCGGCCACAATAAAAGCCATATCAGCTTCGATTTTAGCCAACCGTCAATACCAGGTAGTCGGGGTCCCCGCTATCCGCCTCGTTCCGCCATCTCACCGTCGTCAGCGCTTCCAGAAAGCGGTCGTCGTGGCTAACGAGAAGCAAGCCGCAGGAGCATTCGGCCAGCGCCCTTTCCATGCACTCAATCGACGGCAAATCCAGGTGGTTGGTCGGTTCGTCAAGAATGATCAGTTGAGGCGATTTGGCCAAACCCATGGCCAGCAGCACTTTCCGCATCTCCCCGGGGCTCGGTTCGGTTGTTTCCATCAGCCGGTCGGGGTTTGATCCGAGCCTCGTAACCAGGCTCATGACATATCCCAACTCCTCGTGCGAAAGATGTCTGACCTGGTCGATTGTCCTCGAGGACGAAACGGCGTCTATCTCCTGCGGCAGGTAGACCAGCCGTTCAGGGATGACATTCAGTCTTTGGAGTATCACTCGAATCAAGGACGTCTTACCGGAACCATTGGCCCCGGTGAGCGCGATTCGGTCGGTCGGAAACATGACCAGGTCGGGATAGACCAGGCGCCGGGCCGAGCCAAGACTCAGACTGCCCGCGGGCACATGAAAGAGGGTGTCGCGCCTCGACGCCTCGCCTTCCGTCCACACACCCAGACTGTAACTTCTCCGAACCGAAGTGTTATCGCGCCGCTCGCTCTCGCGCTCGAGTCTTCGTTCGAGCTGCCTGACGCGGCGCACAACCGCGGCGTCCCGCCCCGTCACCCGGGCAAGATCGACTTTGGCCCGCGCGTCGTGATCCCGGGCGGCCAAGGCGCGTTTGGTCGCCTTCCGGCTGGATCGGTTCGCCTCTTGGCGGGCCCAAACCACGCTCCTCTCCAGCCTGACGCTCTTTTCCTTTGCCAGCTCCCGTTGCCGATGGGCGGAAGCTTCTTCCCGCTCAGCCTGTACCCGTCCTTCCGTGTACGTTCCTGGACGCAGCACGCAGTAATCGGGGTCGACAAACAAGCACTGGCGGCAAAGAGAATCGAGCAGGCTCCGGTCCTGGCTCACGATCAGGCCAACCCCCCTGTATCGTTTCACGGCCTCAACCAACTGACGGCGCGCGTCCTGATCAATATGATTGGTCGGCTCGTCGAGCGCGAGGA
>RPQK01000653.1 GCA_003819755.1 Acidobacteriota bacterium
CCGCGCAGAACCAAACTTGCACGCGCGGCGCGATCAAGTGTTACGGTTGTAACACGAATTACACGAATTGACCGAATCAATTCGTGTAATTTCGTGTAATTCGTGGATAACACTCTAATTCCCGCGCTCGGTTAAGAGCCCAACCACGTCCTGGTACGAGGAGCGTGCGGCGACGCCGCCGACAAAGAGACAGCTTCGGGCGGCCGCAGCGTTGGCAAAGACCGCCGCCTCAGCCGGCGCCTTTGAACCGTCCATCCGCTCAAACAGGAATGCCGCGTCGAAGGTGTCTCCTGCACCCGTTGTGTCCACGACCTGGACGGCCCTTCCGGGAACATGCATTACCTTGTCGCCGTCGTTCAGGTAGACACCGTCCGCGCCCGCCTTGACGAGGGGGCAGGAAGTCCGGGCAGCCAGCCAGGTACAAGCCGCCTCGATACCGGAGGCTCCCGATATCGACATGGCCTCATCCTGGTTGACGAACAGATAATCAAGCAGCGGCAGCCACTCTGCCATATATTCCCAGCGGCCGCTCGCATCCCACTGCGGGTCCAGTGATGTCGTCACCCCCCGATCCTTGGCCAGGCGGAGCAGGCGAGTAATATCGGGCCTGAAGCGCGTCTGCTGATAGGGCCCGGCGAAGTGAACGTGATTGATCAGCCCAAGAATCTTCTCATCGACATCCGAGCCTGAAAACTCGGCGATGGTCCCGGGGTATGTCACCTGGCTGCGGGTGTTGCGATAGATGAGGTTGACCGTGACTCCCGTCTTGACCCGATCCGTCCGCCTGACCAGCTCGGTCTCAATGCCGAAGTCCTTCATCCCCTGAAGCATATAGTCGCCGTAAGCATCATTGCCGGCCAAGCCCAGAAACGAGATCCGGCCGCCCAGCGAAGCGTAGGCGCAGGCGAAGATCGCCGCGGAACTGCCCATGGTGATCTCGAAAGACTCGCAGGTGACTTCGCGATCAACCTGCGGGAGCGAGGCAAGTCCGCCCATCATGATGTCAACATTGATGTCGCCAATGGCGAGAAGTTTTTTTGGCATAACCGTTCAGCGTTCAGCGTTCACCGTTCAGCGTTCACCGTTCACCGTTCAGCGTTCAGCGTTCACCGTTAAGAAGTTCAAAGGTTGACGATCTTGGCGTCGAACCCTTGAACGGTGAACGCTGAACGCTGAACGCTGAACGGTCAACGGTTATTTGGCCATCCGCCCGGTAAAGACCAGCTCGCCAAACATGCTTGGCACGTGAAAATCAGGGCGCATGGTCGGGGACCAGGCGAGGCCGGCGCGGGCAGGTTTGCTGTCACCGCGGTAAAGGTTCAGTCTCCAACGGTCCCCGGGCTTGGGCGGCCGATTGGGAGCGGTAACCACGTCTTCAATCGGGAGCGCGATTTCACACGTCCAACCCTTGTCTCCCGGGTTCCCGTCCACGGTTCCATCAACCTGGACAGCCCACTTCAGCCGGCTGCTGTTCCAGGATTCGTAGGGGATAGGCTTGCGAATATCAAGGAGGTAGATGTCGAGCATCGCGCCCAGAGGATTGACCTCCAACTCAATGTAGCTCGGGTGAGCCGGGCTCCCTTGAATGAAAGCCTCGACCACCTCTTCCTCCCACAGATGCATGTCCCGTTTTCCTCGGGTTGACCAGACATTGGGGTCCGAGCAGCGAAAGGCAAAGTAGACGAACTCATCGTCATACGTGATACGGGCCTCGGTTTCCAGTTCGGACGATTGGCCGTTTGCGTTCTGACGGAACGGTCCGACCGCCGGAACAACCGACCAAACCGGCTCATCCAGGCGGCCGTCAACCTGAATCGCGGCGCCAGTTTTCAGAGCTTCGTAGACGGGTTTCTGGGCGGCTTGCGCGGCGGCCGAAGAACAGAGACCGGCGGCCAGAAGCAACAACCAGCAGGTAGATAATATGCGGCTCATTTGGCCTCCAGATAACACGGATGACAAAAGCAGTGGGCAAAGGGATCGAGGGGAAAACCTTACCTTTCCCTTGCCCCTTTGCTCCTTTGTTCCTTTGCCCTGTTTTTTCCCTCTAAACCGCGATGACCTCGACCCCCATGGCCTCCAGCTCACGAACGTAACGCTCGTCGACCCGGGAATCGGTGATAATTCGGCGCGCATGGTCGATGGGGCAGATGACAGCCAGACTCCGCTTGCCAAACTTGGTGGAATCCGCGACGACGATCGTCTCCTTCGAAATTCGGATCATCTGCTGATTGACGCGCGATTCGAGCAGGTTCGGTGTGGTGTATCCCGACTGCGGATCGATCCCATCCACGCCCAGAAAAAGTATGTCGGCCGTGAGCCCGGTGAGAACATCTTCCGCCAGGTGGCCCACTACCGACAGTGAATTCCGGCGCAGCACGCCCCCGGTGAGAATAATCTCGACTCCCGGACTATCCGTCAACTCTACCGCAATATTGAGAGCGTTGGTAATGACCGTGAGGTTCTTCAGTGTCTTGATGGCTCGCGCGACGGCCGTTGTCGTTGAGCCGGAGTCGAGCACTATGCAGTGACCGGCACTTACAAAGGAAGCCGCTTTGGCCGCGATCGCCGCCTTCTCTTCCGCGTGGAGCTGCGCCTTTTCGCCGACCTGCCGATCGAGCAGTGTCGATTCAGCCTTGACCGCTCCTCCGTGGGCCCGGAGCACCAGGCCTTCTTTGGCAAGCGCGTTCAAGTCGTTTCGAACCGTAACGGGTGAGATCGAAAGCTCGCGGGCCAACTGCGAAACCAGCACTCGACCTTCTCGGTGGAGTTTCTGCAGGATGATCCGGCGTCGCTCTTCGTTCAGGTGACGGTCGGGTGGTTGGGTAGTTGAAACGGTCATGGAGTCCCCCTCTTTCGTGGCGCTTCATTAAATAGCAGATAACCGCCGTAATCCACAAGGCACCCGACAAATAAAGCGCCTCGACTCTTTTCATCTTAAAAGCGAAAACGTCGAAATGAAAGAAAAAAGGACAAAATTGGTGACAAAACGACAAAAATCGAATATAAAAGAAGGCGGGTATTCTGGCACGGGATGAATTATCGACACCAGGCGGTGAGGAGGGATGGAATGCCGGCTCAAGGGGAAGAGATTGATGCGCGGCTCGAGAGTTATCTGAAGCAGAGGCTTGCCGAGGCTCCAGGCTGGCGGGAGGTTCGCGCTTTGGCTGAGAGTCGCTCGGCGCCTGACCCGGCCCATACTCCCCGGGAGATCCTGCAACAGCCCTGGGTTTGGCAGGAATCCGCGGCCATTGTGGCAGATCAAATGGACAGCCTGGCCGACGTCCTGAGCGACGTGAGTCATGTTTATCTGACGGGCGCCGGGTCTTCATATTACGTGGGGAAATGCCTGGAGAGCCTGCTTCAGAATCGACTTCAGCGCCCTGTTTCGGCAATTCCCAGCACGGACCTGATTCTCGAGCCGGAACGGCGTTTGAAAGCGTCGGCCCGGGGCCTGGTGATCTCCTTCTCCCGCTCCGGCCGAAGCCCGGAGAGTTTCGAGGTGACGCGCGCGGTCAGTGATAACTTTCCGACTTACCGTCAGCTCTTGATTACCACCGATCAGGCGAGCGAGTTGTTCGAACATTTCTCGAATACGGCGAACGCGTCGGTGCTCGGTCTTCACCCGGCGTCCTGCGACAAAGGGCTGGCGATGACCAGTTCCTTCACCAGCATGGTAATAGCTGGCCAGGCACTCGCTTTCCTCGGCAAACCGGATCAATACCTGGAGCACGTGAAGGGGCTGTCGCTTCTGGGCTCGCAGGTGTTGAATCAGGCCATCGCGATAGTAGGCCGTTTGAAGCTTGATGAAATTCGCCGGGCTTGCGTACTCGGGAACGGCGACCTTTACGGAACGGCGCTCGAAGGCGCTCTCAAGATGCTCGAGCTGACCGACGGCCGCATCTCCACGCTCGCAGAGACCTTTCTCGGGGTTCGACACGGTCCTCTAAGCTTCTGCGACTCGCAGACTCTGATTGTTTACCTGGTCTCATCGCACCCAACCAAGCGGAAGTACGAAAAGGACCTCATGCAGGAGGTCCGGGACAAACGCCTGGGGGCGTGCCGGCTCGGCCTCGGCTGCCAATTAGCCGAACTGGAAGGCCTTTTTGAAGGAATCGACCTTTCCTGCGTATCCGCTTACCCGGTCCCCGACGACCTTCGGCCGCCGCTCGACGTAATCCTCCCGCAAGTTCTGGCTTTGCGCATGAGCCTGGCGCTCGGCTTTAATCCGGATAATCCGAGCAACCGGGGAGCCATCAGCCGAGTCGTGCAGGGCGTGACGATTCACGAATCGTGAGCGGTTGGTTGCTAACTGGACGCTTTTGTCGAAAACCGAAAGGACCCCAAAGACCTCAAAGACCCCAAAGACTTAAGATTGCCTAAGTCCTTGGGGTCTTTGAGGTCTCTGGGGTCCTTTCGGTTTTCGACAAAAGCGTCCAGTTAGCAACCACTACCTCCGCAGCGCGGCCACGGCTTCTTTCACTTTCGGAATCACCTCACGGTGCCTTTCGGGCGAGGCCTTTTGGAGAAACTGCTCGTAGTAGGAGACCGCTTTTTCCG
>RPQK01000654.1 GCA_003819755.1 Acidobacteriota bacterium
CTGACTTCTGACTCCTGACTTCTGACTCCTGACTTCTGACTCCTGACTCCTGACTTCTGACTTCTGACTTCTGACTCCTGACTTCTGCCTTCTGACTTCTGACTCCTGACTTCTGCCTTCTGCCTTCTGCCTTTTCAAAATGCCGGTCCGACATTAAAATGCAGGTGGGTTCCCTCCCGGCTGTGGCCGACGTCCAACCGCAGGAACAGAGTCGTCCCGCCCTTTAACCTCAGTCCTGCCCCGTAGCCCTTTTGCAGGCCCCGGAGATTGTAATCATCAAGGTCGTGGAAGGCCTTTCCGGTATCGTAAAAAACCGCTATTTCAACCGAATCCACCACTTCGGTCCGGAACTCTCCGCCGAGAAACAGGAGGTTACGGTCGCGAAAGCGCAGGGTGGAGAACCCGCGCAGCGTGCTCCCGCCACCGAGGGCCTCTGCCAGGTAGAAAGGGACTTCGCCGTTGCCGAGCGGGTCGTCAACCGAAGTCAAAAAGCGAAGCGCGACTACGCTGAGAAGTGGATCAAGCGGGAGGTAGTGTCGCACATCCAAAGCATATCTGTTGAATTGGAAGCTAGAACTGTCTTTGTCCTGGTGATGCGAGAAGAGGAACCCCGCCTGTCCGCCCCGATGAGGATCACCCGGGAGATCGCGATAGTCGGCCAAAACGGCCGTCGAAATACGGTAGAAGTCCGGTTGTTGTTCGACCCCGGGAACGTCTGGGAAGAGGACTGAGGTGTTGGTGTATCGGTCGTCCTTGCCGTCCCGGACGTCGAGCTGCAGGAGTCCGGCACGGATTGAAGCGCCAAACCAACTGTTGAACTGATACCCGGCGACTGCCTCGATGGTTGTTCCCTCCAGCAGGAAGTCGGTCCGATCTTCACGGCGGGAATCAGGGCCTAATCCGAAGAAATTTTGTCGGGGGAAATAGAAGTAATTGAAATCGGCGAACGCCGCCAACCCAGGTTCCTTGATCCGCCTTTCGTTGAACTCGGTGGTTACCCGTTGTCCGAACGGGTTGAGGAGGAACGTCTCCCGGCGAGTCCTCAACCGGCCAATCCGAGCCCCGTACTGCTGGTAATTGCGGATTGAGTAGAGGCCGGAAATCTCCCAGTCAAGAGGAAGCTCATCCGGTGCCTGCCACTGGTACGCTGCCCCGAAAGCGACGTGAGAGCCGGAGGTTATCGTGCCCACCCGGGGGGCAAGACCGTGGAATCGCGGATCGGACGTGAGTTTCCGATTCTGCTCGGCGCATGGTAGTGGTGGAACGCATCCAGGTTCCTGCGCGTGACAGTAACTAAACACCAGGAGCGCACCGATGAGACACTGGATATGAGCGCCAACGTGCATTGCAGTCCAGTTTATCTCAAGTGGCGAAGCCTGGTTGCAGTCGCAGATGCTCAAGTATAGGAAGGGGGGAAACGGAAGGGGTGCGGGCGACCAACGGACCGACTGACCGACTGACAACCTTGCGGCAGCTGTCAGAAAAGATGGAATTTGTGGCAACCGCAGGTCCCATCTCCAGTGACCTACGGTTGCCGACAAATTCGTTTTTCCTGCTACTTTCTGCTTAACGACACCGTGCCGCTGAAGCTGCGGGCTTTGAGGGCCTTGCCGCCGCCGTTGACAGCGCCGCGCATGTGCTTGTCATGGTCTCCGCCGCCCTGTCGGAGATTGAAGTCGCTCTTGATGTTCCCGCTAAAAGTGCTGGCGTCAATGTCCAGTCCCGCGGCTCCGGCCTCGATGACTTTAACGTCTCCGCTCATCGATTCGACCGAGACCGGGCCATCGCTCTGCTCCACGGTCACATCGCCGCTGACGCTCTTCGCTCGGGTCTCGCCGCCCACGCCCCGAATCTCGACGTCCCCGCTAACCGATTCGCAGGACGCCTCTTGGCTGATCTCTGAGGCCCTCACGTCTCCGCTGACACTGTTGGCCTTCAGCTCTCCGCCGACCTGATCAGCCTGGACAGTGCCGCTGACGCTGTTTAGCCGGGCATTGCCGCGCAAACCGGTCAGTCTGATATTCCCACTCACCGACCCCGTCTCTACTGAAGCCGGCTCGGGCACGGTCAATTTGTATTCGACCGCCACGTTAAGATTGCGATGCCGGCCCTTCGGGTACTCGGTGGTAATGTCGACCCCGTTGCCTTCCGCCGTCACTTCAATCGTGACAAGGTCCGCATTTTCGCGTGCCTGTTCGACGGTTGCGGCGCGGGATACTTTCATCGCCTCAATCCGCACCTCGCCACGTCCCCACGTAACGATTTCGATATCCCCGGCTATGTTGTGCAGAGATACCGAACCGTTGGCCGGGACGGCGACGCTCTTCTCGAACCTTTCGACATACTGCTGCTGGTTGTCGTCGGCAATCACCGGCCCGAGAACGAACAGGGCGAGCACCAAACTCAGTACTGACTTAAAGGCTTTCTGTCTTAACGGACTCATGGTTTCCTCCTTGAGCAAATCCCCGATCCTTTTCTCTCTTTGACTTGGGACTCGGTTAAAAAGTTGTGCGCGATCCGGGGATTTAAACATTTGAGGTTTGGTCATAGAATTCGGACAGGAGGAGTCACCGTCATGAAAAAAGGCCATTTGACCCGCCGGGAATTCGCCCTCGGAAGCGCTTCAGTTGCCCTCATCGGGGCTGTCGCATCCCCGCGTTCCGCGAAAGCTGCGGCGCTGGGACCGGACAGCAAGCCGGCCATTCTAGGAGGTCCGCCGGTTCGCACTCAACCCTTTCCTTCCTGGCCGACCCTTGAGTCAGTGGACGAGGGGAAGGTGATCGACTCGTTGCGCCAGAGAAAATGGTGCCGGTTGGGCGCGAATATCACGACCGAGTTTGAGGGAAAGTGGGCCCAGGGTCTGGGCGCGAAGTTTGCGATCGGGGTTGTAAACGGGACCAACGCCCTGTATGCAGCCTTGAATGCGTTGGAAGTGGGGCCCGGGGACGAGGTCCTGGTTCCGGCCTATACCTTTGTGGCGACGGTCAACGCCGTTATCCAGCAGTTTGCTCTTCCCGTCTTCGTCGATACGGATTTGAAGACACAGCAGATGGACACATCCAAGCTGGAATCAAAGATCACGGAGAACACTCGGTGCATCATGCCGGTCCACATGGGCGGCAACGTGGCCAACCTCGACGAAATCAAGCGAATCGCTGCCAAGCATCGGTTGTCGATCGTAGAGGATGCCTGCCAGGCTCACTACTCCGAGTGGGGAGGAAAGAAAGCCGGATCGATTGGTGATGTCGGTTGTTTCAGCTTTCAGGCGTCGAAAATCCTTCCCTGTGGCGAAGGCGGTGCGGTCGTGACCAGTCGCGAAGACCTTTACGACCGGATGCACGCCTTTCAAAACAACGGCCGGGACCGGCTTACCGGGACCCGAAACGGGTACCTTTACCAGGGAAGCAATCTTCGGATGACCGAGTTCCAGGCGGCATTACTTCTCGGCCAACTCACCAGGTTCGAAAAGATCTGCAAGGTCAGAGAAGAGAACGCCAAGCACCTGACGGCTCTGCTGAAGCAGATTGGTGGAGTTGAGCCGGCTGGAATGTATGAGCAGTGTACCCGGAACACCTACTACGTCTATCTGGCCAGATACAACCCCGCTGCTTTCAAAGGGCTCAGCCGCGCGGCTTTTCTTAAGGCGATCGCCAAGGAAGGAATACCGATGGGAGCCGGTTACGTCCCGCTGAACAAAGAGCCCTTTCTCGAGAAAACCTTCCGTTCCAGACTCTTCGGCAGGATCTACAGCGACGAGCGACTGAAGCGCTATCGGGAAATGAACCAGTGTCCGGCCAATGACCAGCTGGCGCAGGAGGGGCTCTTCCTGTCGCAGACGCTCCTGATCGGCACAAAGCAGGATGTTGAGCAGGTGGCGGAAGCGGTGGCGAGGATCCAGAAACACGCCGTGGAGATTGCGAAGGTATCCTGATAGGCGACGCAAAAGGATATAGCAGAGCCGCGCACGACGGCCGTCGTGCGCGGCTCTCTTATTTGGTTGGTGAAAGCTGGGCCTTACCAGCGGGGAGGTCTGCGGCTGCCTCCGCGGGAGTCGCCCCGGCCACCACCGCCGCCGCCCCTGCCGCCTCTGCCGCCGCCACCGCCTTCTTCACGCGGTCGCGCTTCGTTGACCGTCAGGTTACGGCCGTCGACTTCCATGCCGTTAAACTGACGAATAGCCTGCTCGCCCTCTTCACGGCTCGCCATTTCCACGAATCCGAAGCCGCGGGATCGACCCGTTTCCCGGTCCGTAATCAACGTGGCTGATTGCACCGTACCGGCCTGCGCGAACAGATCCTCCAGCTGTGAACTAGTGGTCTGGAACGAAAGGTTACCAACAAAAAGTTTCATCGTCATACACACCTTTCCTTGAAGGAAATCACCGAGAAGCCTGACCTGGATCTGTTTCCGTCAGTTACTGGCGGCGAAGGATCACGCGTCCGAGCAGCTTCCGAGTTTCTTTTACCCCACTCTCAACCGACCCAACCGCAGCCGCCATAGCCAACGTTGAGGACCAAAAACATAACAGAGAGTTGAGCTAAACGGCAGTATACA
>RPQK01000655.1 GCA_003819755.1 Acidobacteriota bacterium
GAGAAATTTTCGTTACGATCCGTACAGCGGGGGTAAGACATGAACGGAAGGACAAGCTCTTTCGGCAACGAGACACTAGTGTAGCGTTTTGCGGAGCGAGTCGGATGCGATGGGCCAGCACAATCCTCAGTCGCCGTCGCTCTTGGGGGCCTGAAACCGCAGGTCAGGCCCCGACTGCGAGCCAAACGTGATTGTGGATTGGGCTAGCGGTGCTCGGCAGAGTATCTTGGTGCCTTGGCCGGGCTGGGAGCAGATCTCGAACGCGCCTCCGACCAGTCGCATCCTCTCCCGCATGCTGACCAGCCCGAGCCCGTGGGCATACCGGCTCTGCCCCGGATCGAACCCGACGCCGTCATCCGACACCGTCAGGCTGAGTTCACCGGAAGCGGCGGTGATGGTCACGACAATCTTGGTCGCACGGCTGTGCCTGCAGGCATTCTGAAGCGCTTCCTGCACCACTCTGAGGAAAGTCAGCGCGACGACAAGATCCAGCTTGCCCGGAAGATCTTCGCAGGAACACACTGTCGGGATTTGGCACTCCTCCGAGAACTTGCGGCACTCGATTTCGATTGCCTTTCCCAGTCCGAAGTACTTCAGCATCGGAGGATGCAGCTGATTGCAGAGGCGACTGACCCGTGACCCTATTTCCTGCATTTTTTGGTAGATCGCCTCAAAATCCGGGTGATTCCGCACGTCGGACCGCGAAACAGACCGGCCCGCTCTCAAGAGCTCGATTCCGAGCGTCCCCAGCGAAGCACCGACGTCGTCGTGAAGGTCCCGCGCAATTTGCATTCGCTCCAGCTCGTGTGTCTGCATGAGACGTCCAGTAACCCGCGAAAGCGCCTCCACGGCGAGCCTGCTGTCGGTGATGTCAAAGCACGACCCGATGTAACCGGCAAAGGAACCGTCAACCTGAAACCGGGGAACGCCGTTATCACACAGCCAACGATACTCCCCGTCATAACGGCGCAGTCTGTACTCCATCTTGAATTCCTGGCGGCGATCAAAACTCCGAGAGTAGATATCAAGGCAACGGGGAAGATCATCCGGGTGAACACCTTCAGTCCATCCGTTATCAAGGTGCGACTCGGAAGGCAGACCGCTGAAATCGAGCCAATACTTGTTGAAATGGGCACGTTGTCCATCCGGGCCCGCCACCCAGATCATGGCTGGCAGCTGGTCCGCCATACGAAAAAAAATTTCTTCGTTTTCCACGATGAACCCTCTGTTGCAGTCCCAGCACAATAATGGCATTTCGAACCCCCAGGGGCAGAAGCTCTCTTTGAGCGCTCAGGCCTTTGGGTCGAAATGCGGATCGATCGGTTTTTCCCGCACCTTCTCACTGCCGTCAGACAGGCAGCGCCTGACGCCGGAACTAAGGTACTGCTGGCCACGGAGTACCGCCATGGCCGCCGGCAGCAGTTCGCTTCCAGCGTCTACCTTGAGAACATATCCCAGCGCCCCCGCCCTGATCGCGGCTGAAACAAAGTCAGGAGATTCATGCTGAGTCAGGAACATTATTTTTGCATTCGGGGCCACAGCGCGTATTTCGGCCGCCGCTTCGACTCCGTTGATTTTCGGAAGGCCGACGTCAAGCAACACGAGATCCGGTTTCAGCCGGGCGGCCTGTTCGAGAGCTTCTGTTCCGTCCTCAGCCTCGACTGAAAGCCTCAGCTCCGGGAGTTCTTTGAGTAACGAGGAGACTGCGCGGCGGAAGGATCGCTTGTCATCGGCAATCAGGACCGTCAGCCCTGGCGACCCGACTCCAACGCCGCTCCTGGAACTTTGATCCACAGCGACAGTCTCCTCGGGGCTGAGACTCTTCTCAACTGGCACAGCCATGTGGAAGGTCGCCCCGCGATCGGGGTTGTTCTCAGCCCACAGACGGCCGTTGTGTCCAATCACGATGGATCGACTCACCGGCAGCCCCATACCCAACCCGTCCGCCTTGGTAGTGACCAACGGATTGAAGATCGAGTCGAGTTTCTGTTGGAGAATGCCGGTGCCCGAATCCACGACATCCAGCACAACGGCTCGGTCAACTTCCCGCGTCCGCAGAGTGAGGCGGCCTGGCTGTCCTGAAGCCTGCATAGCGTCAAATCCGTTGACAATAAGGTTCAGCATGGCCAGCTCTAACTGGACGCGGTCTCCTTCTATGGGAGACAGTGACGAGCCAAGGTCGAGATCGATGGGAGTATTCCTAACCAAAGGATCGTTCCGCACGATCGCGATGACTTCGTTGAGTAGATCGTTGAGCAGAAGCGACTGGCGTTCCGGGACGCCTTTCTGGAGCTTGGATCGCGTGCCGCCAATCACCTCGGCAGTGCGCTGGCTGTCGGCAATAATGTCATCGAAGATCTCCCGCATCTCTTTCGGATCCGGAGCGCCGCGCTCCAACATGCGCCGAGCCGCCTGAGCATTGTTGAGGATTGCCGCCACCGGTTGATTGAGCTCGTGGGCGAGCCAGGCGGTCAGTTCGCTGAAGATGGCGACGCGCGAAAAAAGCGCTAGTTCGAGCCCACGCGTTTCGACCTTCGACTCGAATGGTTCAGTGATGTCGCGATCAGCCATTGTGTGCAACCTTCACTCGCGCCTCCCCTTGCGGGGACGGCTGAATTCCCGCGGTTAGCCGCACCGGAACCACAACACTCGTTGTGTTGTTGAACAGAACCGACAGGTCGGCGGGATATCCCTTTCAAAATGCCTCGCCGACGCCCATGCTGAGTGTGTGCCCGACCGTTCCGATCGCGTAATCAATACGGAAGTTGATATGATCCTCTTTTGTCAGCCTGAAACGGATGCCTGCCCCGCCGGCCGGCAACAGCTCTTTCCAAGCGATTTCCGAAAACTCCTCGGCTACTCCGCCGAAACCGCCAAAGGCGACGACGCCGAACCTCCCGAGGACTTTCTTGGGCGGCATGGTCAGGCGGTATTCAGCCTGAGTCGCGAACATCCTCCGATCCTGGTAACGGCCCCCGGCATAGCCGCGCAGATCGCCGCTGGTCCCGAATAAGCAGAGATCGTAGAGGGGAACGCGGTCTCCCGCTGCGGCACACCCCATTCCCCGAACGGCCAACACCTGGCGATCGCCGAGGCTGGTGTACTTGTTGAGAGCGAACTTGTAGTACTGATAGGTGAACTTGCTGCCGAGAGCTTCGGTGAAGAGGTCAATCCCCGTTTCCAGGAAGACTCCCCTGTGCGGGTAATAAGGGGTGTCACGAGTATCCCACTGGAGGCGCGGCCCGACTGCGACAGTGCGTTGTCTTAACAGGTATGGCGCTATCTCATCTATGACTTCGTTGAGTGGTGGCGGCGGTGGTTCCGCAGTCGTGGACTCTTCCTGATTCAACCTCAGTTCCAGGTCCCGGTACTGGAAGCGGGCACCGAGATAAAGACTCTTACGGACACGGACAAGGGATTCGGTGATGAAAGCTGATCCGGTCGTCGTCAGAGGCAGAAACAGTCCTCGGTCACCGGCCTCGTTTCCGATGCCGGTGAAATCGGCGTTGATTTTGGCGTTGCCGCCTGCGACTGTGAAACGATATTTATCCTGTTTGAAATACAGCCTCCCACCCCCGGCTATGCCACGGCTTCCGTTGTCGGTGAACAGCCCTCCCACTCCAGCAACCGAATGGGGAGAAATTTTGTCTTGCCTGCTGAACGGGAAAACGTAACCGAGGGCCCATTCTAGTCCGGTGCCAATCGTCGGGCTGGCAATTGGAATCGGGGCCACGAGGAACTCGCCTCTCTTCTCTTCTTTCTCCGCCTTCTCATTCTGTGCTTCCCCAGATTGGTTCCGGTCGGCTGGGGTGGACTCCGTTTGAGCGAGTGCCGTAGAGCCCGCGACAGCGAAAAGGAATGAGAGGATTGCCGTTTTCTGACAGCAGAGACGGCCGAGTGGCCAATGGCAAGTGGCAAGTGGCAATGCCTTCGGCGTTCTAGTGCCGCTCACCACCGCCACCTGCCACGTGCCACTTGCCACTTGCCACTCGTTACTCGCCATCTGCCACACGCCACTTGCCTCACGTTACTCGCCACTTGCCGCACGCCCACTACTGAGAGCGAGTCTGATCTTAAGGTCGGAGTCGAGCCGAAAATTCCAAATCTTTATCGGCCTCTCCTCCTCATCTTCAGTCTCTCCTCATCTTCAGTCTCTCGTCATCTTCAATAGTACAGAGACTGCTGGAAGACCAAAACTGTAAGAAGTGACAGTTTGGACACCGCGCTGCGCAGGATATCCTCGGGCATAGATTCAAATGAGCGCCGGGCTGGTCTTCGGAGAGAAGGGGTCCAGGTCCAGGGTGCAGGTGAAGAGCAGATCGCAGCATGAGAAACTTCCGTTCTGGGTGCTGACAGCTGTAGTCATGTGTTGGTTACAGTCGGGGTGCGTCTTTTCGTCCTCCCAGGCGGGTAAGTCCCCGGGCTCAACCCCGTCGTCTCAAGGTGCCTCCGCTCGCCTGTCGGCCGCGCCGTCAACCTCTTCTCCGGCCCCAGTTCCGGTCGCCGACATCGCTTCAGAGGTTCAGGCGGCGAACTTCAGATTGC
>RPQK01000656.1 GCA_003819755.1 Acidobacteriota bacterium
GCGGCGGGGGATGGTTGAGAGAACAGTCGGACCAAGGAAGTGGCACCGCGTCGACCGCCCTGAGGGCCCCCGAAGGTGGAGGCGTCCGCTGGGAGCGCAGGCGTCTCGCCTGCACTGGGGCAAGGGGCGTCCCGCCCCGTCCGCGCAGCTAGCAGCATCGGTTTTGCCAGATGCGCGGACGGGGCGGGACGCCCCTTGCCCCAGCGCAGGCGAGACGCCTGCGCTCCCAGCGGACGCCTGCCTCCACCTTCGGGGCCCTCAGGCCGGTCGACGTGGTGCCATTTCCTTGGGAGGGTAGGGAGTTTATCGGCCTCTCTGCTACGTGACCCCTTTGGGGGGGAAATACTCGCAGCGCTTTTTTGCGGAGCCTGTCAGATGGCTGCCGTTTGCAGGCGTTGAAGGTTGATGCGTAAGGCAGGCATCCGATGCGCTCCGCAAAAATCGCTACGCTTGTGGCTCCGTTGGATCTCACGCATTTGGACTCCCGCATTTGACTTGTAAACTGACTCTCCTGCGCTATAAGATCCGTGTCTGTTTCCCGATAAAGGCTTTGCGTTTTCTTTTCAGTAGACACTCTATTACTGGTGGGAGGTTCGCAATGGCTAACATCAGGTTCAACAGTCGGCAGGAAGCGGAGAGAGAGATCGTAAAGAAGGCCACGGCTGATCCGGCGTTCAGGGCTGCTCTGCTGGCAAATCCCAAGAAGGCTCTCTCCGATGCTTTTGGCATCAGAACACCGGATTCCTTCGAGCTCAATGTCATGCAGGAAACAGCATCACATGCCTATCTGGTCTTGCCGGCCGCCGAGGTCCAATCACCCGATGGCGCCCTGAGCCAAGCTGAGCTGGAGGCTGTAGCGGGTGGCGGGACAAGCGAACCCGGCACCTGGTGGCCTGTTGTTCACTGCCCCTGTTAGCCCCCTGATCGTTTCTCGGCCGAGCTGAAGGGCGGCGCGCTTCGCGGCAAAGGAGGCACGAAGGGAATGGAGCGCTTGTACTCCCCGGCCCTTTCCCTCTTTGAGCGACTGACAGTCACGGATCAGGATCTCCTTCGAACCGCTCCCCGCAAGCGCTTTGACCTGGTTCAGAGGTGGCAGGAGGTCCTCGGGGGAGAGGCGGCTTTGACCCGTCGCCTTTCCTGGGCTGGCTTGACTCCCGGCTCGGTGGCCGCAGCTCTGGATGGCAAGCCTGAGCTCGTTTCCCCAGTCCAGTCCCTGCCCAAAGCAGAGTGTTGGGAAGTCCTCGACGAAGTGCTGAAGACCGCGTCGCAAGGCTCCCTCAGTTCCTTGGCAGCGGACGATTGTCTGGAGCACGCATTACCCCTTCCATTTGAGACGGTCCTTGTCCCGTTCGTTACCGTTGCCCGGCGGCTGGTTAAGGCAGCCTACGACGCTCTCTCCGGCGGGGAGGGCACCGGTTTCGTCCTGATGCCGGACGCTCGTCGCGAGATGGAGCGATTCCTGCTGCAGCGGCTGACGTCCCTGGCCGCCCCGACTTTGTATCACGAGCTCGCAGCTCGTCGTTCCCTGGAACCGCCGCTGTCATCGCTCTTTGGCAACACGGATCAGACGCACTCGACCCGGATCTACGACGGCTTCATCGCCGCCACAATCGGCGATCTGGGTTCGTTTTTCGCGACTTTTCCGGTGCTTGGCCGTCTGCTCGCGCTGGTGGTCATACAGTGGGTCGACATGGTGAGCGAGTTGACGGCTCGACTCCGAGCCGACGAAGGGCCCATCCTTCAGTTGTTTCATCCCCACGAGGGGAATGGCTGCCGTTGTTTATGCAGTGTCAGCCTGGGGCTATCGGACCCTCACAGAGGCGGCCGAGCCGTAGCCCGGCTTCTCTTCTCATGCGGGACCTCTCTCTTCTACAAGCCGCGCTCGCTGCTGGCGGAAAAGGCCTTCTATGAGGTCCTTCGCTGGTTCTCGGAGGAAGGCCCCGGATGCCAGCTCAAACTCCCCCTTTTGCTGGCGCATAGGAGCCACGGGTGGATGGAGGGCGTCGCGGCCGATCCGCTCGACACGACGGCTCAGGCGGCGTCCTACTATCGTCGCTGCGGACTCATCCTGTGCTTTCTCTACGTTACCGGGGCGAGTGACTGCCATTTTGAGAATTGGATCGCCGCGGGAGAATTCCCGACGCTGATTGACGCCGAATGTCTCTTGCGTCCTCAGATTCGTTCCGGGGCAGACGCGGAGGGGACAGGTGCACTCCTCGACGATTCGGTCGTTCGCACGGGCCTCCTGCCCCGTTGGGAGGTCTATCAGGGCCAGGCGGCGACCGATATCAGCGGAATGAGCGGAACGGCCGATGTAACTCCGACTGCGGTTCTGGGCTTTGCTTCGATCAATACGGACCAGATGCGCCTGACCGGTCGCCCGGTCAAGCTTCCTGGCGTGCCCAACAGGCCGTCGATCAATGGACAGGTGGTTTCTTCTGGGCGGTACGTCGATGAGGTGTGCGAGGGGTTCTCTCAGGCCTACGATTTCCTGCTCGAAAGACGGGAGGCTTTGCTGGCTTCTCCGTCGGCCTTCGACGCCCTGAAGGAGATTCCTGTTCGCCTGGTCCTCAGGCCGACGGCCGTTTACGGGAAACTGCTGCAGGCCGCACGACATCCCGACCTCATGCGCTGTGGGGCGACCCGCAGCCTGCTCTTTGAACAGCTTGCCCTGTCATTCCTCGGAACTGGTCAGGATACAATCGCTCAATTCTGGCCGATGCTTGAATCAGAACTGAACGCGCTTGAGCAGCTGGATGTCCCGCATTACTGGGTTCGAGCTGACTCCACCGCTGTCGAGGCCGGAGGCCTTCGCCTGGAAGACTGCTTCTCCTTATCCGGGTACGAGTTGATGCGAAGGCGGTTCGCCGCTATGGGCGAGGCCGATCGCCGGGTCCAACTGACACTGATTCGTGAATCGCTTCTGTGTCGAGCTGCGATGGCGGATGGGTCCCCGACAGAAGACCGCTTTGCCGGAAAGGTGGCCGACGACGAGCCGGTGCTCGACGACGATGAGTCGTTGCGCCTGGCGGAGGAGATCGGGAAGATCCTGGCCGATTCGGTGGTGAACCTGGAACCAGATGATCCGACTTGGGTTGCCGTGCAGCACACCGATGTTGTGGCCGGTTTTGAGCATCAGCGGCTCGGGCTGGGGCTTTACGACGGGGTAATGGGACTGGCTCTCTTCCTGGCGGCTCTCAGTGTCCGTACCGGCAAGGAGGAGTATCGAGGCCTGGCCCTTCGGACCATCGCCGGTCTTCGCCGGAGCCTGACCTCTCCCAGCCCTGGTACGGCTTTCCCTGTGCTCGCCGGACTGGGGGCAGGTTCGGGATTGGGGGGCGTTGTCTACGGGCTGGCCACCCTTGGTCGCATATCAGAAGACCCGGCCCTTCTCAGAGATGCCGAAACCGCCGCCACCTTGGTCACCGCGGAGCTTATCCGCGCCGACAGGGCGCTGGATATCATCGGAGGGACGGCGGGCGTCTTGCTGGCCCTGCTAGCTCTGAAGCGGTCACTTGCCCGTATGGGGCTCGTGCCGCACGTCGATCTGGAAAGCCGACTCCGCCAGTGCGGCGAACGCCTGGTTGGCAGCCTGCATTCGTCACCGTCCCCCGGAACCCGGGCCTGGTCAACGCTGACTGGGCGATTCCTAACCGGTATGTCCCACGGAGCGGCCGGTATCGCCATGGCCTTGCTCAGACTCTATCGGGAGCTTCCCGAACCCGACTCTCGGTACGTTGACGCAGCGCTGGAAGGAATCCGGTTTGAGACCGTCCACTTTGACAAGGTTGAAGGCAACTGGAAGGACTTTCGAGCCGATCAGCAGGGCAGGTACATGACTGCCTGGTGCAACGGGGCTCCGGGTATCGCTCTCGCTCGAACTGCCACCCTGGAGGTTTTGGACGCGCCCGAGATCCGAGCCGATATCGAAGCAGGGATACAGACGACCTTGAAGATGACCGCTCTTCGCCTCGATCATCTCTGCTGCGGAACCTTCGGACGGGCCTTGGTGTTGTCCGAAATCGGCAATCGGCTCGGCCGGCCGGAACTTGGGTACCGCGCGCGCCAGATGCGGGCGGCCACGATCCGGCGGGCAGGCGCTTCGCACGACTTCCGCCTGTTTCTTCAGTTATCCGGCAAGGTGCTACACCCCGGATTTTTCCAGGGACTAAGCGGGATTGGATACGAACTGTTGAGGAGCCGGAGTCAGGCGCGCCTGCCCTGCGTCCTGCTTTTCGATTGACAGGCCCCGAGGAGTTTCTCGAGGAATCGGGCAGCGGGTGCCGGACTGCTCCGAAAACGGGTACTCCGAGCGGGGTGTCGAGGTCCGACAGAGCCCGCTAGAGGAAAGGATTGTCCCGAATTACACGGCGCGGCGTAGCCGCAACCAAAAGCCTGCCCGATGAAGAAGAAAGACATAATGTCGAATATCGAATATCGAATGTCGAATGTCGAAGTGAGGAAGAAATGATCATTGGATCTTCCGTTTCGCCGTCTTGATGCTGGAGACGAATATAGAGATTAGCTGGTTGTTTTCGTCGA
>RPQK01000657.1 GCA_003819755.1 Acidobacteriota bacterium
AGTGGCTGCTGATCAAACGGCGAGACAAGGACGCTCGTCGCGGTCACGAGGTGGTGCAGGAATATGACACTTCGCTGTTGTCCCATAGGACGATCGAAGACCTGGAGGAAGCCGTCGCAGCCGGAACGTTGGATACATACCACTGTGGGTGATGTGCGGATCAAACAGCGAGGCCATGCGGGTAACACCCACAGCCAGCAACTGGAGCAGGAGCAGGATCGCATGCTGCTCGCGCACTTACGGGAGCAGGTTGCCGCGCCGCTCATCGACTTCAAGGATCCGGATACGATTGTCGCAGTGGAACTGATCGGGGATGAATGTGGAGTGGGATTGATCACCCGAACGATGCGGGAGCGTTTCCCGTTCGTCAAGGTGCAATAATCCTTCGATGCGTGCTTCGCACCTCAGGGAGTACAGAACATCGGAGATCTCTATCATGAAACAGATCTCGGACATGCTGGAGCGCACTGCCGACGGCGCAATGCTGGTGAATGAAGATGGTACCGTGACCCTGTGGAACAAGGCTGCCGAACGATTGCTGGGATTTCTCGCGCAGGACGTGATCGGGCGTCCTTTTTTGTTGGACGGGTGTGAGCATCGGCCTGGGGCGAGGGAGGAAGCCTGATCGATGAGCACGCGAAAATGAACACCAACCACCCCTTCTTCAACCTCTACAACCATGGTTTCGTGCGGGTCGGCGTCGGGATTCCAACGGTTCGCGTGGCGGACCCGGGAAATAATGCACGCGAGACGATCGCACTCATGACACAGGCGGCGGAACGCAAGGCGCTCCTGGTCGTCTTTCCCGAGCTCGGATTGTCAGCCTATTCCTGCGATGATTTATTTCAGCAACAAGCGTTACTTGACGGTTGCACAGAACAACTAGCCTCCCTTCTTCATGCATCACAGGACATCCCCGTGATCGCGATCGTTGGCTTGCCGCTTGTCGTCGATGGGCTTCTGTTCAATTGCGCGGCCGTGCTGTCTCGTGGGCATCTGCTGGGCGTGATCCCGAAAACCTACCTTCCCAACTATCGCGAGTTCTATGAGATGCGTCAATTTGTGCCTGCCGATTGCGCCCGATCTCAGACGATCCAGCTGCTGAACCAGCAGGACGTGCCGTTCGGCAACCAACTGCTGTTTCAGCTTGAGGGCCAACCGCTCTGCACCTTTCATGTCGAAATCTGCGAGGACCTCTGGGTGCCGATCCCCCTCTCTTCTTATGCGGCCCTGGCCGGAGCCACCGTGTTGATCAACCTGTCTGCTTCGAACATTACTATCGGGAAAGCGGAGTACCGGCGTCAGTTGGCTGCCAGTCAATCGGCTCGGTGCCTCGCGGCGTACCTGTACACCTCTGCAGGGTTCGGAGAGTCCACAACCGATCTGGCCTGGGATGGGCACGGGATGATTTATGAAAACGGGACAGTCGTGGCCGAGAGCTCCCGCTTTTCTTACACGTCGCAACTGCTCACCGGCGACCTCGACCTGGATCGTCTGGCCCAGGATCGCCGCCGACAAACCAGTTTCGGAGACTCAGTCCGCCACCACAGGAACGACCTGTCAGCCTTTCGCACGGTACGAGTCCCTGTCGAACTGCCCTGTCATGAACGGCTGTTGCTCGACCGGGCATACAACCGCTTTCCCTATGTTCCCAGCGACCCTGAGCAACGAGACGAGCGCTGTCGGGAGGTGTACGAGATCCAGGTGCAAGGATTGGTGAAACGTCTGCGGTCGGCTGGAATCAGCAAGGTCGTGATCGGCGTGTCCGGCGGGCTGGATTCGACTCAGGCCGTGATCGTGTGTGCAAAGGCGATGGATGTGTTGGGTGTTCCACGCACAAACGTGTTTGGCTATACCCTCCCGGGGTTTGCCACCAGCAAGCGGACTCGAGACCAAGCCTGGCGTCTCATGCGCGTGATCGGGTGCACCGCGCAGGAGATCGAAATTCGGCTAAGTGCTGAACACATGCTCAAAAACATCGGCCATACTCATACGGCCGCCAAACCGGTGCATGATGTCACCTTTGAGAACGTCCAAGCGGGGGAACGAACGAGCCTGTTATTCCGTCTCGCGAACCAACAGGGCGCGCTCGTGGTGGGCACAAGCGATCTCAGTGAACTCGCGCTGGGTTGGTGCACGTATGGAGTCGGCGATCATATGGCGCACTATCATGTCAACGCGAGTGTACCGAAAACCCTGGTCCAACACCTGATCCACTGGGTGGCCGCAACGAACCAGCTTGGGGGCGATGCCAGCCCCGTGCTCACGGATATCCTTGAGACGAAGATCAGTCCCGAACTCGTGCCTGGTGAGGATCGTGCCGGTCAACCCGTCCAGCGTTCAGAGGACGTTGTTGGCCCGTTCGAATTACAGGACTTCTTTCTCTATCACGTGCTCCGTTTCGGCTATAGTCCTCCCAAAGTCGCGTTTCTCGCCTACAACGCATGGCGTGAGAGGAAGCAGGGTGAAGGTCCCGACATTCCGGATCCTACACGGCGGGAGTATAGGATTGGCGAGATCAGAAAGTGGTTGCGGGTCTTTCTCGATCGATTCTTTCATCAAAGTCAGTTCAAACGCAGTGCGATTCCAAACGCCCCCAAAGTAGGTTCTGGTGGCTCCCTGTCCCCTCGAAGCGACTATCGCGCGCCAAGCGATAGTGAGGCGACGGTGTGGCTGTCCCAACTGGATGGAATTCCGGAGAGCGACTCCTAGTCGCTCTCCGGTGTCAGGGACAAGGCATATTGTTCTGAATATGAACGAAGTGGTTGAATAGCTACATGAAACAGATCTCGGACATGCTGCAGCGCACTATCGACGAGAAGGAAGAGCTGATTGGGCACCTTGAACAATACATCACCTCCTGGCCCGTTCTTTTACGACGATGTCCAAGGAATCTCGGCTTTTGAGAAGAAAGAGAAGAGGGAGGGCATCATGGTAAAGGTAGAGGAACGCACAGGAATGAAACCCGAGAGCGAAACAGAGGATAAACCGCTATACGAAAAGCCGTGCCATTGTCTGCTCTGTGGACAGCTGGGACTGCCCTGTTGTACGGTCACTGGATTTGCGATCACTGCAAGAACGTAGTCCAGGCGGAGGCGCTGGCGAGGAAGCGCAAGATTGAAAAGGAGGGCGGTGGTCCGGCGTAGGCGGGACGGCACCTCTCTGATTCTTTTCCGGGAAGTGCAGTGATCTGAAGGGAGGGAGGAACGCATGACAGTACCGAAGCATTTGAATGAAGCAGCGGCCAAGCTCAAAGAGGCATCGTTCAGGATCGACGAAGCACGCCAAGGTCCTGTGACCTGCGAGAATCAGAAGGTCTGGCTGGAGGCGCTGACGGACTATTGCTTGGCGCTCTCGGAAGTCCAGTCCTATAACAACGAGTCAGTCCACGAAAAACTCCATGAGCTGGCTGGACGCGCGGGGATCAGGCCATTCCCCGGGTCGGGCTCCGCTCATACCTGAGCACGAGAGGCGGAGGCTATCAGGTTGCGAGGCTGTGCGGCATCGCCGTGAGCGCGGCCTTCTTTTTCTTGTCCTCGCCGACGGTGCGCTCGCGCAGTCGTCGGACTAACTCCTGGTAGGACGACGTGCGGATGATCTTCTCGAACTGACTCCGGTAGTTCTTCACCAGACTCACGCCATCTACGATGATGTCGTAGGCATGCCACCGACCTTCTTTTGAGAAGAGGCGGTAGTCCATCGGGATCTCCACTTTGCTCGATCGCAGTTCGGTCCGCACCTCCGCATAGTTCCCCTCGATCCGTTCGGAGAGATAGGATATCTGCTCGCCCGAATACCCTTCGATTTTTTCGGCGTAGCGGTCGGAGAGAAAGCTCTTGAAGAGTTCGACGAATTCGGCGCGCTCGCCGGTCGTGAGTGGAACCCAGTGGGTCGCGAGCGCTCGCTTCGACATTTCCGTGTAGTCGAAGTGGGAAGCGATGACCTCTTCCAGCATATGCCGGCGCGGGATGAGCTTGGCTGGGTCTTTGAGTGTCTCGTCTTCGAGGATGCGGAAGACTTCGGTGAGCGTCGAGCGGACCGCCTCAGTTGGGGGCTCCGAGATCTGGCCCGGTGAGCCGAACGCGATGGTGCAAGTAAGGGCGAAAAGAAACAGAGGAAGGGCGAAGGACATGCTCTTGGCTATCCAAGGCTGGCGCCAGGGACTGTGCTGCGTGAAGCGCGAGACATGCGAGAAAGGCGCGATCAGAAGTTCGAAGTTCTGGGTTCGAAGTTCCATAAACCTCGAACTTCGGACCTCGAACCCTCGCTCGTCTCGCCCGTCCCGCGCGGCTATCCTGCCGGGTTGCTCTCCTCCTGTCCTAGATGTGCAGGCCATCGAAGTTTTGCTGTGCCGAAATGGTTTTTCGCAGCCTGTTAGGACCCTACTCCCTCCATGACTCGTCAATCCAGCACGAACGTTACTTTCAAATCCACGCGATACAAAGCGACCTTCCCGTTGTCGATCACCACGTGTTGCTCCTTCACCCAAGCCGATTTGATGCCGTGTACGGTTTTGGATGCCCGGGTGATCCCGTTCTGAA
>RPQK01000658.1 GCA_003819755.1 Acidobacteriota bacterium
AGGAGTTCTATGGATATCTTGGCACACGGACTCTGGGCAACGGCAGGGGCGATCGGCTTGCGGAGGAAGACACAGATTGCGACCAGTCTCGGCTGGGCGGCGTTTTGGGGCGCTTTCCCCGATCTCTTCAGCTTCATCATCCCGGCGACGGTCCGAATCTGGTGGCTGCTGACGGGCACCACCCGGTCCCTGCTGCCCGACCCGCACGGGCCGCAACACTTCCAGTTCGTCTGGCAGCTTTACCACTCCAGCCACAGCCTGGTCGTCTTCGGACTGGCGTTTGGTCTGGTCTGGCTGTTCGCCCGTCGCCCGGTTTACTCGATGCTGGGCTGGGCTCTTCATATTGCAGTCGACATCTTCACCCACCGGGGGATCTTCGCCACCCATTTCCTCTGGCCCTTTTCGTCGTATGGATGGGATGGATCTCCCTGGGAGGACGTGCGGTTCCTGGCAGTCAACTACATCGTGCTAGCCGCTATTTACCTGCTGATCCTAAGAAGCGCGAGATCAGCCAGAAAGCAAAGGACATCGGCATAGGTCCGATCGGTGCGACAGAGGGGAGAGTCAGCTCCTTCCCGAAATAGCAGGAAAATAATAGGGTCAGAAAACAAGGTCAGAGCTTTACAATTCAAAAAGCGAAATGTTTCGCTTTTTGAATTGGGCAACTGCAGGCTTATCTTTCTGTCACACTTCCATCGAAGCTCTGCCCCCCGGTGCCCGCATCCCGTCTAATTGACCAGAGCTGGCGGCCAGAGTCTCAACTTCCGGAGTTCGTGATTCAACCAGGTGATTAACCGGGCGGCAATGTGACAAGTGGTTACGTTCAACGGTCGTGAGAAGCCGGACGGCTACTTCAGCATTTTCGCTAGGGTGGCGGGGCTATCGCCCTTGATCGAATTGGCCTGAAGGAGAGTTGTAAGGCGATGGCCGGAGTCGAGTACGGGCGACGATTCCAGCCACGCTGTCCAACGCGCTTTGGCTCGGTCAATGGCCAGCTCCCACTCCGTAGCTGGGGAGTCTTCCGGGAAAGGCCGTAAGGACTTCGCGACATGGTCGCAATTACGGCTGGCGTCGGCCGCACCGAGCGCGATAAACGAATTGTCGAAGCCGGGGTTTTCTGTCAGCGAGAGATACGGCACGCCGCCGGCGGCGGAGTTGCGTGGTTGTGACCGGTCCTCGTATTCTGGCGGGATGATCGAAACCTCGATCTGCTGAGACGGTGGCCAGGGGGCTTGCAGCATGGTGGACTCAATCGGATACCAGCCGTAGTCTGGCACGTAAGCCTCGACAATGTAGTGAGTCTGCAGCGGGCCGCTCCAGGCGGGATAGCCGGCTAAGATGCGGGCCGGGATGTGGTTGGCCCGCAAGAGCGCGGCCACTAGATTGGCGGAGCTTGTGCACGAGCCCTGCTTGTCCAGCGCGCTGACCGCGTCCAGCTCTGTGCAACGGTCCTTCTGGTCGGAATAGATACTCTTGGTCTGCTCGAGCGTCTTTCCAATTATCTGCATAACGTCGTTGCTATCGGCGCGGATTTCCTCGGCGACTTTCTGGATACGCTCATGATCGGCTTGCACACAGCGCGTGCTCTTAAGCCAAGGGCGGCTTTCGGCGGGCCAATCCTTCGGCAGGGGGGCATATTTGGGGAGGTCCTCGAACGAGCGTGGGCCGACCAGGACGACGGAAGTCCATTCAAACCCGAGTGTGTCGCCGGAGTTCATCGGCGACAGGACGACCTCGGCAACGTAATTACCCGGCCGGTCGGCGTATACGCGGACGCTGGTCAGCTTGCCGGGCGGCTCGCTCGAAAGCTCATACGTGAGCGGGACCTGCTCACGGTAGGCCAGCGGCATCGGCAAGAGAAAGGTGGGCTTGGGGGATTGGGCCGTTGCCGTTACCTTGTACGCGCCCCGAACCTCGAATAGGCCGGGCTTCGACTGGCCGGCAGTGGGTTGGCTGACGGCGATGGCCGCATCGATCGGCTCCGCGGAGATGTCGTCGAACCAGACTTCGCCCACGCCGGCTATGAAAATGAGAATATGGGCCTGCCTAGTCTGCGCCGATACGGCAAGGTCGGTCTGGATTTCTGTCCAGTCGAAATCCCCAGTGAGCGGCTTTGACATCTGCGTGGTCGCGAAATCGACCATGTTCTTATGATCGGCGTCCCAGCCCTGGACACAGATGGCAGCGAGCGATTGGACGGATTTGCCTCTGACCCAGCCTCTGACGCGGAGAGCTTTGCCGACGGGTAGGTCGGTTATGATATAGCGCCAGATCCAAATAGCCTGGTCGCCGCCCTTTTCACTCTCAATATGGACCCCGGCGGTCTTGCTGCGGCCTGCAGTCGTGGACCATTCGGAGTTGACGCCCAACTGGGTTTGGGGTTGGTTTACCCAGCCGTCGGCGCCCTTGTCGAACGTCCCGTTCTTGATCAGGTTGTCAGCGACAGCCAAATTGGAGGCTGGAGCAACTAGACACAATAAGGTAATCAGCCAGACATATGTTCGACTCCGTACCATTTCAGTCATAGCCAGGTCCTCGATCCGGCGTTTTCCGGCCCTTGCTTCACCGCCCGACGACCACAGAGACGATCGCCGCGAGGAGTCTACCTTGGATCTGTTTGTGACGACAACTGGCTCTCCCGACGTCTCGGGCTCAGGCGCCTGCCGCCAAGGGCCAGAATCCGCTTGGCTCGCGCCTCCGGCATCTCCTGCGAGACCGGTGCTGAGGTTCTCACAATCGCTCCCACCGTTCTAATCGCAAGGATTCGGCCAAGAGTCGTGCGGCGGCATCGTCGGTCAGGAACCAATCAACTTTCAAATTCAATAGCCAAAGCCAGGGCCCCAGCTTCGCCGCCATGCAAGAGCCCGACTCAGCCGCGATTGGGACGACTTCCCGCCGCGACGTCACCGCGACCCACGGCTCCCTCCCCGAGCAGTTCGTCTCTGCTCGACACTTCTATTCCAGCGGGATCCCGCGCATTATCTTCACGGTTGACCATGCGGCGAACGATTACGCACGAAGAGGCAAAGCAGGCCGTAAAGGCGATCGCGCCGATCAGCGTCAGGAGGCCCTGAGCATAGTTATAGATCGGGCTGCCGATCCGGGCATCTGCGATGAGATTGAAGGTCGCGATCCCAGCAATCCACAGGATCGTCGGCCCCCAGAACCCCAAGCCCGAGACTGCGACAGCGACGACCCTCGAGCGGTTCGACCGATAAGCGAGAAACACAAGCGCTCCAAAGGCCGTCATCACCCCCGGCGCCACGGCCGGCCATGCCTGGAAGCGGCGGCTCGTGGAGACAATATCCACGAGCCCAATCCTGACCGATGCATAGGCAAATCCGGCAACGGCAAAGGCGGCGCCGAGGAAGATGGCTGCCATGACTACCGTGCGTCCGGGACGACGTCGAACGGCAACAAATACAAACCCACCGATGCCGAGGGCAATCATCGCGAACGTACTTGTCAGGTCCGAGTTAGGATAGACGATCACGTTGAGGTCAACTCCGCTTAGAACAGCTCTGATTGCTGTGGCAGAAACCGGGTGTTTGTCCGACAGGCGGATAGTTATTGGGCCGCCGCCGTGCTGAATCAGCAGGTAGAGGTCATGGCCAACATTCAGCCTTTGCAGCCGGGCGTTGTAGAAAGGATCCCGTGACCACACGCGTCCCATTCCTTGAACTTCGATTGTCTCGTAGCGTGCTCCGCCGTCGATGCGGATCGGCACGATATCGGCAGGGGCCGCGAGCTCGACTACGCGATCTCTGCTCCGGATCCGGTCAGACAACACGCGATAGGATGGCGTCTCACGAACGCAGAGTCGAGGATCACCAAGCAGATGATACATCGGAATCTTCGAACAGCCTTGCATGACGGCCGCGGACTGGAGCTGAACCAGTCTGCCGATAGTAAACCCGGGCCATGTGTGGCGGAACGGGAGTCCGCCGGTCATCTGGTACCCTGGCATCGGACTGTAGGCATAGCCGCTGTATGCGGCGACCCCTTGATCGACAAACGCCAACGCGATCGAGCCCCTGGTCCAGAAACGGAAAGTGTTGCAGCTATAGGCCGAAATGAGCTGGGAATTCAGTGGAGGTACCTGGCTCTCCTGAAAGGTCGTGGCCGCATCAAACCGAAAGTAGCTTTGGCCGCCGTGGCCCTCGAAGGTTACATAGGAGTTCTCAATAAGGGCACGCCGGAAGGAGAGGGGATTAAGCGACTCTTTTCTGCCTCCGGCCTGCCCGAACTCAATCATTGCGTCTCGACCGTTCCAGGTACCATACGCCATCGCCCACCCCCCATCTCTCCACACGGTTCTTGACGACAATTGGCGGGCTTTTTCGATTGATGAGGCCGTAATGAAGCCGATGGCAGGAAGAAGGCCGGTGCGCCGGACTTTTCTCCCTAAGTCGACAAAATCTTTATCGGAGAAGTGCATCGGTGAAGCGACCCAGATGAGGTAGTCCGGAGAGAGACCGAATGCATCATCGAGAGTTTTCGACAAACGCGCATGCTCCCGGTCGGCAATCTCAATCGCAA
>RPQK01000659.1 GCA_003819755.1 Acidobacteriota bacterium
ACGTGACTTGCCCCTGGACTCGGTCCATCTCCTTCCTCACGCCGGAGGCGTGAGAGGAGAGTAGCCGGGGGTGGAGCCGTTTTTCAGGCGACACCCCCGGGAGATAGGCGGCAAAATCCCCCACTCCGGCAGGAGTGGGAGGAGTTGCTCCTCGCACCCCTGCCGGGGTGCGTTCTTGCGTCTGCGTCGTTTTCCGGGGGTGTCGCCTGGAAAACGGCTCCACCCCCGGCTACTCTCCCCTCACGCCTCCGGCGTGAGGAAATAGCCGAGCCCTTGGTACGTTGCGTTTGCAGCTCTGTAAGAAACTCGCCTCCGCGGGGTATAGTAAGCAGGCTGTTACCGCGCTTATATGAAACACTCAGACAGCAAGAAGGAACGCGACAAGGCCGTGATCATGGCGGTGGTACGCCGGTTTGGCCCGATCTCGCGAGTGGCCATACAACACCTTACCCAATACCGGCCGAGCACCGTATCGGATTATGTCCGGGAATTGATCGAGGCGGGCCGGCTTTACGAGGCCGGCCGGTCCGATAATCCGCTCGGCCGCAAGCAAGTGCTCCTCCGGGTAAACGACGCTTTCGGCTTTCTCGTCGCCATGGAGTTTGATGCGGAAACGATCCGTACGGCCGTCCTCGATCTGGAGCCGAAGGTTCTCACCACGCGGACGGAACCGGTCGATCTGACAGGCGGGGTGGAGGGGGTACTTAAACAGCTCCTTTCGGCCGCCGACCGGGCGATTCGGGAGTCTCGCAAGAACCGGGCACAGCTGCTCGGGATAGCGTTCGCCGACCCGGGCCTGGTCGACAGGCGCCGGGGTATCTCCGTGATGTGTGCCTTGCTCGATTTCTGGCAATGCGTCCCGCTGCGCGAGCGGTTTGAAGCCAGGTTCGGAGCTCCGTTTCTCCTGGAGGGCAACACCCGGGCCAAAGCCGTCGCCGAGAGGGTGCTTGGTGCGGGCGGAATGGCTGAGAACATGGCCTACATCGACTACAGCACCGGAATCGGGGCAGCGGTATTCAGCGAAGGTCGGATGGTCCGAGGCCACAGTGAAACCGCGGGGGAGATCGGACATACCCGCGTTGCGGAAAATGGGCCGGCCTGCAAATGCGGCAGTTTTGGTTGCCTGGAGGCCATCGCCGGGGTTCAGGCGCTGGGGGCTCGAGCCCGGAGGGCGCTTGAAGAAGGCAGCACTTCAAAAGTGGTGTCACTGGCGGGCGGTGTGGAGAAGGTGACCGGCTGGACCGTTCTGGAAGCCGCCCGTCAAGGTGACAAGCTTTCGAGCAGTCTGGTCGAAACCGTTTCCAATCACCTCGGCCTCGGGATCGCCAACCTGGTCAACCTCTTCAACCCGGCCCTGGTCGTCCTCGGAAAGAACCTGGCTTCCGCAGGTCCAGACCTGCTCCAGCAGATCGAGCGTATCGTCCGCCGCCAGGCTCTGCCTTCAGCAACCGAGAAACTGGAGTTCCGTTACGGAACGATCGGGGATGAAGCCGCCCTGCTCGGCGCCGGACTCCTGGTTCTCGAGGAAATGTTCGCCATTCCCGTTCTGAAACCCCCGAAATTCATGCTGGACGAACACGGACTGGCACCGACTGACACAGACTGACACGGACGGTTCGCCGAAAACCTCCGTCCGTGTCCGTCCGTGTTCGTCCGTATCACTCAACCAATCGCATCCTCCCAAACCGCGATGGCACGTGGAAGTCGGGCTCAGGCGTCAGCGTGGGCCAAAGGGCCAGGTAGCGGCGGGCTTCCGCCGGACCGTCGGCGCGCAGCAAGTTCAATGACCACTCATCGCCAGGTTTAGCAGTCGGTCTCGAAAGCCCCGCCACAGCGATCTTCAATTCCGCCGTCCAGATCCTCCGATCCAAGTCGATCTTCGAGCGCACCATCTCGTGAAACCGTTGTTCCCACCGGTAAAACGGCCGACCATCGCAGAAGACCACTTCCAGATCCAGCCAATGCCCGGACGGCGCCACTTCAAATTCATAGTAGTGATCGACCGGCTGGGCCATGGGAGAGATGAGGATCTCGGCGATGTCCAGATCCCACAGAGCCCAGCGCGGCTGCTCGCCCGGGGTTCCCGTGTCCATACTGAGCTCCGTGAACGGGCAGGAGAATCCGAAATAGAGTGCCTTCTCAGACCAGAGGCAATAGACCACGGAGGCGAGAGCGCCGGCCGGGCTGCCATCCCAGCACCGGTCGATCTCTGCGGCCGGGTCCCCGGCGGTCTTGAAATGCTGCAAGTCGCCCGACAAGGTGAAATCCTGGCATTTCCTCGCGTGAATCACGTCTGTTTGCCTCCCGGTTTCCGGCATACTAACGACGCTCCTGTGGGGTTGTCAAAAGAGCGAAAGAAACCCGACTTACTAACATTATTGTTATCATTTTCGTTGACGCCGGGCTCGGTGCGCGACTATGTTTGTGAGGCATTTGCCGAGGACGCGGGTCTGAGGCGAGAAACGGGAGCACCCGACATGAGAAAAACCTTAATGACGATCCTGATCCTGGGAGGCGTGACGGCTGCCGGGTTCAGTGCTGTCTTTCCTCCGCCTCAACAGTCCCGAACGACCAGCGAGGTCTTTTCTTTGTCGGACGCCTGTATCGCCATACCCGACCCCCCGCCGGCAGAGGACTTGATTCTCGCACGCTCTCTTTCTGCTTTCCTCGTAGATCGGTACCAGCTCGCTTTGCCCGTTGTCCCCTATTCACAAATCCCTTCTGACCGACCGGCTATTGTCCTCGGGACTCGGAACAACAAACTGGTCGGCCAGGCGCTCGAGAAACTGCGGATCGAAATGAGCGATCGAGCGGGCGGCCCGGAGGGCTACGTGCTGCAGGCTGGGGCGAATCTCGTCCTGGTGGCCGGAGGCGACAATGCCGGCGCCTTCTATGGGCTGCAGTCTCTTCGGCAGCTGGTCCGACGCTCCTCGGGACGGGTCGAAATTTCCGGAGTCGCAATCCGTGACTGGCCTTACAAGCCGTTTCGCGGTATTAAGGTCTATCTGCCCGGTCGGGATAACCTTCCTTTCTTCAAACGCTTCCTGCGTGACTTCGTGGCGCTTTACAAGTTCAACAAGCTGATCCTGGAGATGAACGCCGGGATGCGGTTTGACCGTCACCCGGAGCTGAACGCCGGCTGGATTGAGCTGGCCAACGATCTGAACTACAGCCGCCGCCACCGGCCCGAGGGTCCGAATCAGTATTTCACGAACTCGGTTCACCACGACACAGCCGACGGGAGGATGCTCGAAAAGGATGAAGTGGCGGACCTGGTCCGATTTGCGGGCGAGCACTACATCGAAGTGATCCCCGAGGTTCCCTCTCTGACCCACAGTTACTACCTGCTGACGCGGCATCGGGAACTGGCGGAGATCCAGGAGTCCGAGTGGCCGGACACGTATTGTCCCTCAAATCAGGGCAGTTACGACCTCCTGTTCGACGTCGTCGACGAGTTCCTGGACGTTATGAAGCCCAAGATGATGCACATGGGGCTTGATGAGTGGCGGATGCCTGTCGGAGTCTGCCCGCTTTGCCGGGGGAAAGACCCGCGCGACCTTTTCATCTCGAATGTGAATCGGGTCCACCAGCACCTGCGCAGTAAGGGTGTGCGGATGGCCATGTGGGGAGACCACTTCAATGAACGGGTCCGGGGAGTGAAGGTGCAGGCAAAGAAAAGCCCGTCAGGATACGAGTACGAGACCCCTGGAGCGTTGACCGCCGAGCAGGTGAAAAGCCGAATTCCTAAGGACATATTGGTTTTCAACTGGCTCTGGGAAGACATGCATGGCGGGGCCAAGAACGATGCCGACCTGACTGAGTGGGGTTTCGAGCACATCTACGGGAATTTCACCCCGGAGATAACCAACTACGGCGAGAGGAGCAAGCTGAGAGGCTTGCTCGGCGGAGCGCCCTCCTGCTGGGCCGTCTCCTCCGAATTCAGTATCGGAAAGGACCGGCTGCATCAGTTTCTCGGCACGGCCGCTCTGCTCTGGTCTTCCCAATGGCCGCCCCTTTCCGAGCTGTACCGGAGCGTCCAGACGCTGATGCCCGAGCTTCGTCGCAATCTCTCGGGGAAGGACGCACCCAGTCAGGACGGGGATCCGACCACCCCGATCCGGCTTCCGGGATCAGGCGACCCGGGAATCAAGAATATCATCTCCTGGAAAGCGGGCCGCATCGAGAGCGCCGGGAGAGTTTTTGAGCTGACCGCGTCCATTCTCTCCCCCTTCGGAGGAAAAGGGACAGTCATACCGGTAGGCGAAGACTTTACCAGCCTGATTTTTCTGCACGCCCTCCAGAAACGCGCCCATAACAATGTTGTCGACCGATACATCTACAACCCGGACGACACGGCGGACCTTCTCGGTTTCTATGAAGTTGTGTATACGGACGGACTGAAAGTGACGATCCCGATCCGTTACCGGGTCAACATCCTTCAGTGGGATTGGGCTAAAGACCCGGAAGAGGGTTACTACTGCTACGGGGCCGACGCCATCGATATCAGCCAGAAGTCCGATTCGAGCTGCACCTTC
>RPQK01000660.1 GCA_003819755.1 Acidobacteriota bacterium
AAATATCACTACTAATTACAGCCGCGCAGAACCAAACTTGCACGCGCGGCGCGATCAAGTGTTACGGTTGTAACACGAATTACACGAATTGAAGGCCTTCAATTCGTGTAATTCGTGTAATTCGTGGATAAGAAATTACTTGGTCGGTACGAACGTCACTTCGACCGGGATCGTGACCTGGAGCCCGTCCTCGGGCGTCACTTTCAGGTTCGTCACCGTGTACTTCAGATCGAATGATTTCTTGCCGGTCGTTTCCGGCGATCTGCCCTGAATCATGAGGAGAACGGTCTTCCCTCCCCTCAAGATCGGGCGCGCGGACACAATGACCTCGTCAAGGCGATTGGTTCCCACCAGCTGGAAATCGACGTCTGAAGTGTTGGCGATCTGAACGTAGGCCGACCCTTTCCCCTTCACGGTAACCAGCGGATTCATGATTTTGACAGAAGCCTTGAAGATCGGCTCGAGGTATTCCTGGCGGCCGATGAGCAGGTCCTTGTGCAGAACAGCGGTGCGGTGCGCGACAAGGGCCTCCTTGATTGCCTCCGGTGTGTTTGCGGTGGCGAAAACCAACGTGATTGCCCGTCGTTCTCCGTGATCGGTGTCAAAGCCCATCGAAACGGGGTCGTGCACGTCCGAGTTTCCCATCATCGTCAGGTTCTTCTCGAGAGCCCACCGATGAACTTCGGGATAGTAGTCGCGGTCATTCACGACTTCGATCCCGTGGATCAGGCCTTTTTCCAGCAACTCGGTGTGCTCCGGGTACCAGCGGGCCAAACCATCGGCTTGCTGCCCTGTCCAACCTGGATGATTCCAGAATATGAAGGCTCCCTGCTCCGCAGCGATCCGTAGCGCATCCCGCCATTCCGGCGTGTCCAGTGGGGGATTGGTTTTCAGGAAGATCGCATTAATGTGGCCAGGGGGCATCTTGCGAGTGACCTCCGAGCCTCGTATGACGGTCAGCGCCAACGTATCTCCTGTACCTTTCGCAATCTCGAAAGAACGGCTGTGATTGGTCGGTATATCGTCTTTGTGCGGCTGGTATTCGATGTGATCGGTAATCGCGATAGCGTCCAATCCCTCGCGCCAAGCTTCTTCCGCCCGGATTGTGGGCCAGACGCCGCCATCCGAAAAGACCGTGTGGATGTGAAAATCGCACTTCAGAGTCTGGTAACCGAGAATATCGGGGAGGTGGATGGGTGAGCGCGCTCGAATCACTTCCGCGCGAAGGCTGATTCCCATTATGCCGACAAGCACCAGGGCGCCGATTGCTGTTTGCTTTCTCATTGGCCGAGAAAATACCACAGGAGGGACTGACGCAACAGCCGCCGTTTATATAGAATCGTGCGGTTATGAAATTTGCTTTGCGGGGTCTGTGTGGCGTCGTCATTATTTGTTCAGGTCTGGCACAGCAAGCGGCTCCTTCGCTGGTGCTTAATGACCTTGAATACTTCGAATTGCCGGGTCTGAACGTGATGGTCTTTCAGGACATTTATCCCGAAGGCCACCAGGCGGGCGTAAGCATCATTCAGAACGGCGAGCGGGTTGCGACAAACGGGGATATCAGGCTGGAGCCGACCCCCGGTCAGTGGCAGCCGATGCCCAAGCAGCTCAAGCGGATCGTCAGCAAAGAGCTCAACGAGATAACCGCACAACTCGCATATCCGGACGCCGACCGGAACCGAAAAGGGTTCAACCCCATCGACTACCCGGATCTGAGCTTCAGCTACCAGGTGAGGGTGCGAGGCGAAGGCCAGTCTTTTCGCATCTTTGTCGACCTCGATCAGCCGCTGCCCGCCGAATGGGTCGGGAAAGTGGGCTTTAATTTCGAGCTTTACCCAACGGTTCTTTTTGGCCGGAGCTGGTACCTGGGTGAAAAGTCCGGCATTTTCCCGCAGCAGGCCAACGGGCCGACGGTAAGGACGACGGATGGCGAGTTTCAACCGGGCGCCCTCGCTTCCGGGAAACGCCTGACGATCGCTCCCGAGAGCGACAGTCAACGGGTGATTATCGAGAGCCAGAGGGCCAGCCTTTTCCTTTACGACGGACGAAACAAACACAACAACGGCTGGTTCGTGGTGCGTTCCCTGGTTCCTCCCGGCGCAACCAAAGGAGCGATCGAATGGCTGGTTACGCCGAACGTCATTCCAGGCTGGAAATACAAGCCGGTCATCCACGTCTCGCAGATCGGCTACCATCCCAGGCAATCGAAGGTGGCGATCGTTGAGGTTGACGCCTCAGACCAGGACATCAAGAAGGTCTCCGTAAAGCGGGTGCTCGAGACCGGGGGGCTCCAGGAGGCGCTCGCAGGAGATCCGAAAGCGTGGGGCAAATTTCTCCGCTACAAATACTTGACGTTCGATTTCACCGCCCTGAACGAGGATGGGATGTACGTCGCCGAGTACGGGGACACTCGAACCGAGCCGTTCAAGATCGGAAGCGATGTATTTCAGAACCGCGTCTGGCAACCCACTCTCGAGTACTTCCTGCCCGCGCAAATGTGTCACATGCGCGTAAACGAGCAGTATCGGGTGTGGCACGGCTTGTGTCACATGGATGACGCGCTCATGGCCCCTATCAATCACAATCACTTCGACGGCTATCTGCAGGGCGCCTCGACGCTGACCAGGCACCAGTCAGGCGATGCTGTTCCGGGCTTGAACGCAGGGGGGTGGCACGATGCGGGAGACTACGATCTGCGGGTGGAATCGCAAGCCGACGAAGTGGCCATCCTGGGCCTCGCTGTCGAAGCCTTCCGCCTGAACTACGACGAGACCACGGTCGATCAGAAAAATCGGGTCGTCGAAATCCACCAGCCGGACGGCAAATCGGACCTCCTGCAGCAGGTCGAACACGGCGTTCTCAGCATCCTGGGCGGCTACAAAAACCTCGGCCGTCTGTATCGCGGGATCATCTGTCCCACCCTTCGGCAGTATGTCCTGCTCGGCGACGGAGTGAACATGACCGACGGCCTGACTTACGACGCAAAGCTCGCACCGGAAGAGAAAACCGCCACGCATTCGGGCCGGAAGGACGATCGATTGGTCTTCACCGAACAAAATTCCGGTCACGAATACAAAGCCATCGCCGCTCTCGCGATTGCCGGGCGGGTTCTGAAAGGATATGACGACCAACTGGCAACCGAATGCACTGCGGCAGCGGAAGCGCTTTGGCTCGAGGAACGAGAGGTTCGCCGGGGAATACGGGACAAGGTCACGGCCGCAGTGGAGCTGTTCCGAACGACGCGAAAACCGGCCTATCGGCGGTTCCTGCTCGACAGCAGGAAGGAAATCGTCGGCGGGATCGGGGGAATGGGTTGGGTCATCGGCCCGGTCTTGCCGCTTCTCGAGGATTCCAGCTTTACTGAAGAGGTACGAACGGCCGTCAAGGCTCAGTTCGCCCAGGTGCAGAAGCAGCAGCAGGAGAACCCGTTTGGCGTCCCATACCGGCCTTACATTTGGGGCGCCGGATGGGGAATCCAGCGCTTTGGCGTAGAGCAGTATTTCCTGCACAAGGCGTTTCCGGATATCGTCAGCACCGACTACATGCTCAACGCCCTGAACTTCGTGCTCGGCGCTCACCCGGGCCCGAACACAGCTTCGTTCGCCTCAGGAGTGGGGGCCCGGTCGATGACGACTGCCTATGGAATCAATCGCGCCGACTGGTCCTACATACCAGGCGGGGTGGTGTCCGGGACGGCCCTCATCCGTCCGGACTTTCCAGAGATGAAGAACTTCCCGTACCTGTGGCAGCAGACCGAGTATGTGCTCGGAGGAGGGGCAACCAATTTTATGTTCCTGGTGTTGGCGGCTGACCAGGTTCTGAACGGCAAATAGGGCGGAAGGGATTATCCACGAACCAACACGAACGAACACGAAGTAGGGGTTTTTAAGTTCGTGTTGGTTCGTGTTGGCTCGTGGATAATCCCTTTGCCCGTTGCACTACGACGGCTGGTCGGCGGTGATTGACAAGGTTGTACGGACGGTGACAAACTCGGTTTTTGAATGTAAACCAGCAGTTCTGCTTCGGTTCACTTTACCCTTGGAGGGCATTATGAGTGAGAACAGCGTCACCAGACGGCAGTTCTTGAAAGACACAACTAAGACGGCCGCAGGAAGCGTCATGGCCGGTGCTGCCGCGAGCGCAGCGATCAACCGAAACATACTCGGAGCCAATGACCGGATCAACATGGCGGTTATAGGGATACGAGGCCAAGGTGGGGCCCATATCGGCGGCTTCGCCCGAATCCCCAACGTGCGCGTCAAAACGCTGTGCGACATCGACGAGAACCTCTTCGCCGAACGTTTGAAACCTCTACAGGACAGGCTCGGCTATGTGCCGGTCACCGAGTGGGACATGCGGAAGGTTTTCGAGGACAAGGAGATTGACGCTGTTTCCATCGCGATCCCGAATCATTGGCACGCACTGGCCACGATCTGGGGCGCGCTCGCCGGCAAACATGTCTATGTCGAAAAGCCCTCCACCTGGTCGGTTTGGGAAGGCCGGCAGATGGTCAATGCGGCA
>RPQK01000661.1 GCA_003819755.1 Acidobacteriota bacterium
AACGCCTGAGAATTCATCAGGAGCGTTTGGACGGGCACCTCCGACGTGACTAACATCGGTCTGTCCTGACCATATGTCAGTGATTGCAGGAGCAGGACTACCAACGGAAACGGTAGACGAAAAACCGCTTTTCGCATTGCAGTGCAGTCCTTTCCAGATGCCCAACGATTGCTGCCCCCTCTATAGCGTCAGTCCGCAACCGGTGCTCGGTAAGGCTGAGCAGCGAGCTCGCGGCCGGAAGAGGTAGGAGGGTCGTCTCCGTAGGAAAGCCGGCGAGACAAAAGCATGACGGGACGGCTCGTCTGTCCGCCACCCCTGCTCCCTCGTCAGAGGCCAGGTTTGCCAGTCCGTTTTGGTTCAACGCCGGCCTCGGCGCGTATCTTCAATCGCGGGTCCGATTTTGTCAAGCGCTGCCTTGATCTTGGCTTCTGGGCCCGACTTGCCTCGCACTCCCTCGGATGTTAAGGTCACAACCTTAACAACACATTGGGGAGGCGTCACTTATGCGCACTTTCATTCTATTCACATGGCTCGTCGCTGCTTCGCTGCTCTCCGTTCAGGCTCAATCAACGGTACTCTACTCGACGTACGGCCCCGGAAACAGCTTCTGTAACTCTGATGACTGTGGTTGCTGGAACACCGGTTTTCACCCTACTGAACCGCATTATCACAGGGGAATGCCATTCACGGTGGGCTCCACGGAGCCGGTCAGGTTTGATTCAGCAACTATCACCATCTCCGTGTTTCGGCTTCAAGAGGATCAAGGCCCGCCATCGGGTAACTTTATCCTATCCTTGAATGAAGACGCGGGCGGCCTGCCAGGGACGGTACTGGAGACGCTAAGCGTAGACCTTCAAAACCTCCACTACAACGTCCCGGCGACACTGGTGGTGCGGTCGATATCGCGGCCAACCCTGAGCCCTGGCGCACGCTACTGGCTGACAACTGAGGTTAGCGATCCTGCCACAATGTCGGTCTGCTGGTTGTTCAATGATCAGGGCGTCACCGGGCCGGCGGCCTGGCACTCCGGGGATCACCCGTGGATTATTTCTCATCCGGACGGGACATTAGCGGCTTTTTCCGTAAGCGGAAGCTCTGCCCAGTCGACCCCCAGTCTCTACCTTAACAATCAGCGTTTCCAGCTCCAGGTGAATTGGGGAACTCCAGGCGGAGGATCCGGGGTTGGCCAACCGGTTCAGCTTACCGAAGATTCGGGTTACTTCTGGTTCTTCGGTGCAGCCAACATTGAGCTGGTCGTCAAGATCATAGACGGGCGCGGTGGCAACGGGCATTTCTGGTTCTTCTACGCTGCTCTCACCGACCTCAAATACACCATTACGGTGACCGACACCCAGACGGGGGACGTTAAGGTGTATGAGGGGGTGCCGGGCGTGCAGTCAAGCGGCCGTGATCTGACTGCATTTCAGTAAACGCAGACCGGGAATCCATCCCTCACGGCGTTCCGAGGCCGAGATCCGGCTGGGAGCGCGGGCGTCCTTGCCTGCACTCCCAGTGTGCTCTCAAAACGCCGCCAAATCGTGCCCGCTTGCCTGGACGTGTTGTGCTCCCGTGTACTGTTTGACCGCGCCGGTGGTGGTATCGGTGACCGAGATGCGGTACTCCACGTCCGTCAACGCGCCCCAGAAGAACCAGAAATGGCCGTTGACCGTGCGCGAGTCCAGCATCTTGACGAACAGTTCGAGGTTGGCTGACGAGAAGAACCAGAAAGAGCCGGTGTCGCCGGTCTGAGCGACAGCTTGCCCGGCTCCGGTGGTCCCGTTCGGAGTTCGCCACTGGACCTCCACCCGAAAACGAGAGTTGTTCAGGCAGAGGCTGCCCGAATTAGGCACACACGTTGGAGGGGTACTGTTTTCGAGCCAGTTGGAAATCTGCGAGTAGGTGGAGGCAAAAGCACCGTCCACCAGCCGATTGCCGGCGCCGTCGCAATTGTCCTCGATGTTGCTTCCGCAGACACCGAACAGCTGACCGACCACGTAACCACCGTCTTTGATAGCGGGAGAGCCGCTACTCCCCCCTGCCGTCCCTCCGCTCAATAGCGAGGAATAGATAAAACGGGGCCGAGGAAGCTCAGGGCATGAGATCAGACCGTTGGCCTCGATCGCCGAGCGGGTGAAGTGTTGCTCGCCCCCATTCGGATGGGAGACCCGATCGAGCACAGTCCCGTCTCCGACGGCTGCACTGTTCGCATCCCACCCTAAGTAATAGCGCGGACCAGGAGGGGCCTGTGCCAATCGTACAAAAGTGAAGTCAGAATCGGTTCCCGTCGCGAGCAGGGTGGAGCCGAGTGTCCGGGGAACCGAGTAGAGGCTCGGAAGACTTCCCCCGCAGGATGTCGATGTATAGTCCCAGTAAGCTTCCAGGGACGATGCGGAGCTCTGGTTCGAGAAGCAGTGATTGGCAGTCAAGAGATAGGGAACGACCCCCGAAAGGTCGTTGTCATTCAGCAAGCCGCCGGAACACAGGTAAGAGTAACTTCCGTTAATGAAGCTCAAACGCGCAATCGCCTCACGGTAGTCCGCGATCAGCGGCTGCGTGGCTTCGGGGACACAAGCGCCCTTGACAAAGCAGGTGTCAGCCAGCGGCCGACTGTCCAGACTCGGTTGCTGTTCCGGGAGGTCGACGATCTCCAGAATGTCGGCAACCGCGAACGACGAGGCCGGCGTCAAAGCCGCCTCGGGCAACTGAACTTCCAACCATATCGTCTCGCCTTCGACCGTCGGGGACCAGAGTCCGCCGCCCTCGGGGTCGACCGACTGAAGCGTGAACGAATGGGTATCGCCCTGCGGATCCCCGTAGACCCAGAGAACGGTGCCGGGGGGCAGGCTGATGTCTGTGAGCCGCAGCCTGAGCGCCCTTGCTCCTTCGACTCGGAAAGAACCCGCCCAGGCGGTGTTTCCCGATGTCGCCAGGCCCAGGACACCGCCCTGGTGCAGTTGCGGCTGAGCGCCTGCATATTCAAGAGTTACGCGAAAAGGGTCCGGAAGTGGCCGAACAAAACCCGTTCGTCTCGGTACCTTACCCGCCTGATTCCATTCCTCGAGGCTTCTGAGCTGGTCACTAGCTGCCTCTTGGGCCCTGGCTAGATGACCCATCGGACCCACTTTAAGATGATCGCCCAACCGCGCGGGGACTCCGGCCACCTGCGAAAGCGGCCTTGCAGCTGCGCCTGGATTTCGAGCCGGTTCGCCCCGCTGTGCCAGAAGGCACGGCGCGAGCAAACAAGCAACAAGGAACGCGAGCGTTATCCGCTCCCTCATCGACTGACCAAAAAATAAAGCCATTGATCTCCTTCCGCATCCCCGCGCCATTTATCACGAAAGTAATCAGGAAAGCTATACAGATTGTGCAAGAGTCGCGGTAAGAGCCTGCGGAGGGCACGCCCCACCGGTGAACAGGGCTTTTATCGTGGCCGGACTCTCCAGAGTCCGGCATCCGGGCTGGAGGCCCGGCGAAAACGAGGGTTGCACCTCGCGCGTTCGAGCCGGCCCCCACGGCCGGCTGCCGGACTCTGGAGAGTCCGGCCACAATAAAAGCCCTGTTCACCGCGACTGGTTGCCCGATTTCGGAAAAAGCAAACGACATCAGGCTAGACGCCTGCACGCCCCAGCGGTAGGACTTGGGCCACAGAGTCCACAGAGCGAATGTTGTTCCTTCGCCAGTTGCGACTTGGTAAACTTCTTCGCCTATCCTATGGCACTTTTGATAAAGCTTCCTATCTTACTGCCGGCCGTCTGCTTCCTGGTCTGGTGGTACCTGTTTGCGCGCCGTTCCAGTTCCCGGACGGCCGTCTTTAAAACAGCGATTGTCTTCGGCAGTGCTGTTGTTGCGGTCAATGAGATCCTGAGCCTCTTTGACGCCCTGACTCGACTAAGCCTGACGCTGTTCTGGGGCGCGGCCGCGGCTGGCTCGCTGTTCTTCCTGCTTCGCTCCGTTCACCCCCGGGAATGCATCCGTCACATCATCACTCAGATGCGCTCCTGGAGCAGGCCCCGTTGGAACGAGACTTTCCTGGCAGCAGCCGTCCTCATACTCGTAGCCTTTTCGGGTCTTACAGCCGCGCTTAGCCCGCCCAACACCTACGACGCGATGGTCTACCATCTGCCCAGGATCGTTTACTGGATCCAACACCAGAACCTGGATCTCTACCCGACTCACGAGCTGAAGCAGCTGCACATGGCCCCGGGCGCGGAATTTCTGATGCTTCAGCTCCACCTTTTGTTTGGGAGCGACCGCTTGCTCAACCTCCTGCAGTGGGGAGCAATGGCCGGATGTCTCGCAGGCATCTGGCTGATCGCCCGCCGACTCGGCGCCGGGCGGGTCGGTGCGTGGCTCGCCGTTTTGTTCTGTATCAGTATTCCGCAGGGGATAATCCAAGCGACCTGTCCGAAAAGCGACTACGTGATGGCTTTCTGGCTGGTGGCAGCAATCTGCCTGGCCCTCGAGTTCCGGGATCACCCCAGCCTCCGAAATGCTGCACTTATGGGTCTCAGTTTCGGACTC
>RPQK01000662.1 GCA_003819755.1 Acidobacteriota bacterium
CCGCAAGTTTGAGAGGGTACGAACCACCACCGACGGACAAAGCAGGGGCAAAGGAACAAAGGCGTAAAAGGGGCAAAGGGGCAAAGGGGTAAAGGGGTAAAGGGGTAAAGGGGTAAAGGGGTAAGGGGCAAAGGGGCAAAGGGGAATGCAGGCATGGGGCTGCAATCCGGCTTCTCCCTCTGCCCCTTTGCCCCTTTGTTCCTTTACCCCTTTGCCCCTTTTACGCCTTTGTTCCTTTGCCCCTGCTTTGTCCGTCGGTGGTGGTTCGTACCCTCTCAAACTTGCGGCGCCTCGACGCGGTCGGTAGAATGTCGGCTACCAGATAGGGGGATCGCGATTATGCACGTAGATGTTCGTAACGCGGAGGATGTCATCATCGTAGATTTAAGCGGAAGGCTTATAGCCGGGAGCGGCGATGTCCTGTTGCGTGAAGTGATGAACGAACTCGTGGCGAGCGGCTGGAAGAAAGTTTTGCTCAATCTGTCTGAAGTGAACTCGATTGACAGCGCGGGGGTCGGTGAATTGGTGGCCAGCATCAAAATGGCCGAACGCTTCGGGACCGCTGTGAAAACGCTTCGGATCGGAGATCGGGTTCGACACGTTCTGCAAATCAGCCGGATTCTTCCCAGGCTCGATGTTTATGAGGACGAAGGAGAGGCCGTAAAGGCTTTTGGAGCCCCGGAAAACAGGAAGCTCTCGGCGGAAGAGTAAGGGAGTAAATATGGCAAGATTGTCGCGACGAGAGTTCGTGGCGGCCGGCGCAGCCGCAGCCACTATTGTTCCACGGCACGTCCTGGGCGGCGCCGGCTATGTCCCGCCGAGTGAAACGGTCAACATCGCTATTATTGGAACCGGAGGCCAGGGAACGGTCAACCTCAAGAGCCTGTTTGACGAACCGGACGCCCGTGTCATCGCCATCGCTGATCCGAGCGAAACGACCGATGTCAGCCGCTTCTACTATCGCTTTGTGGCCGGTCGCCTGCCTACACTGAAGCTGATCAAAGACACCTACGCCAAACAAAACCGAACCGACTTCAAAGGCTGTGCAGACTACGTCGATTTCCGGCAGATGCTCGAGAAGGAGAAGGATATCGACGCCGTGCTGGTCGCGACTCCCGATCATTGGCATGCCCTGGTATCGATTGCCGCGATGAAGCTTGGTAAGCACGTTTATTGCGAGAAGCCGCTTTGCCATTCGATTGAAGAAGTACGAAAGGTCACTCAGGTCGCCAAAGAAATGAAAGTGGCCACTCAGATGGGCAACCACGGCCACAGCGGTGAAGGAATTCGCCTGACGTGTGAGTGGATCTGGGACGGGGCGATCGGCCCCATCCGCGAAGTGCATTCGTGGGCCGGTGTGACCAAGCCGTGGACCGACGCGACCGAGCCCCCGAAGGAAACGCCGCCGGTGCCGAAAGGGTTTGACTGGGATCTCTGGTTGGGCCCGGCCGCCTACCGCCCTTATCACCCGGTCTATGCCCCCGTTACGTGGCGATGCTGGTTTGATTTTGGGACCGGCTACCTCGGGGACTACGCCTGTCACCACCTCGACCCGGCCTTTTGGGCCTTGAAACTCGGCTATCCGAGCAGTATTGAAGCGACTTCGTACAATCGGGGTAAAGGGACTTTCCCTCATGCCTCGGTCGTCTACCTCAACTTCCCGGCACGCGGGGACATGCCTCCGGTAAAAGTCACCTGGTACGACGGAGGAATCGGACCGGAAACCCCAGAAGAACTGGAGCGCGACCGACGACTGGGCCAGAAGGGACACGGCATACTCTTTGTCGGCGAGAAAGGGAAGATCTTGGCTGGCGGATGGGGCGGAACCCCAAGGCTGATGCCAGAAACCGCGATGAAGGCGTACAAGCGTCCTGAGAAGACACTTCGCCGGGTCAAGGGGCATCACCGCGATTGGCTTGACGCCTGCAAAGGCGGGGAACCGTCAAGCGCCAATTTCGAAGCCATGGCGCCTATGGTTGAGTCGGTTTTGTTGGGATCAATTGCTTTGCAGTTTGATCAGAAACTCACCTTCGACCCCACGACCTTGAGGTTCACCAACAGCGAGAGCGCCAATTCGCTGCTGAACCCGCCGTACCGGCAGGGTTGGAGCTTGTAGCGTCAAAAGGACCTCAAGGACCCCAAAGACCTCAACGACAGAATGCCAAACCTCGTCGTTGGGGTCTTTGAGGTCCTTGAGGTCCTTTGAGAGCCTTACTTTTCCGCCACTGCAAAATCCCTCAAACTGCGAATCAGTTTACCTGCGCTGTCTTTCAGCTCCGCCTGAAGCACGTACTGCCCGGCCTCTTTCGGGAAATCGACCGCGAAGATGGGAATCTCACGCGCTAGAGACTGCACGGCGCAGGTCTTCGACTGCGACCAGACCTCCGCGTCGCCCTTCAGAATCCTGACCCGTACATCGCCCTGCCAATTCGAGTCGAGGTCGTTGATGATGAAGACCTTTAGCTGATCCGAGCTGCCCGGCTTGACCTCTTCCGCCCAAAAGTCGAGCATCAGCCCCAGGGGGTTAAACGACTCACGCACGTACTCCTCGAAATAAGGCTCGAATTTGAGGTTCTCCAAGTCAATGAAGTGATCGCTGGTTGCTCCGCCCTCCGGCCGGGGCTTGTCGCCCGGGCGGGAGTACCCGAGGCCGCAGAAGTGCAATACTCCGGCGCACTCCCGATGACACCGCCAGAATTCGGTTTTCGCCGCCAGAAGACGTGCGTAAATCCGGCGCCTCTGGTCCACTGTGGAATCGGGTCCCAGCAGGCTCTCATACACTTTGTCGGTCAGGCAGGTTGGATCGCCGTCCCGCGTCAGCCAGAGCCAGGCGTACTCGTTGATGATGATCGGGACTTGCCGTTTCCTTTGCGCCGCCTGCAGCGGAGGGATACCGGAAACCTGGGTCATTTCACTCATTTTGAAAGGTTTCTGGTTGTTCCAGGTACGGATGAAAAGGTAAGGATGGGCTTCCACGCAATCCGTGTCCGCCTGGGGTTCGGCCCAGCCGTTTTCCCATGGTCGGTTTGAGAGGTCGAGCGCCCGGACCTCCTGTACGGCCTTTCCGGTCTCCTTGGTAAAACTTTCGTTTTGCGCATCCCAGATGACAACGGAAGGGTGGTTCCAGCGTTCACTCATCCACTCGGTGTATTCCGGGATGATTTTCTCGGCGACAGGGTTCTCGGGGGCCTTGTTCAGGAGCCAGATCGGAAACTCATCCTGGAGCAGGATGCCCTCTTCGTCGGCGATGTCGTACCAGAATTCGGGCGGGAAGCCGATGCAATATCGCAGACTGTTCCAGTGCATCGTTTTGAACTTGCGATGCAGTCGGCGGACCCATTCTTCGCGCCACGGCCGGTCCTTTCGCTCGGCGTCTTCGAAAAAGCGGTAAATCGTCACGTTACTCCCCCGCAGGAAGTAGGGCTTGCCGTTGAGTAGCGCGCGCCTGGTCTGCGGGTCAAAGCGGAACGACCGGACGCCGAAGCGAACGCGAGCAGCATCTTTTTCCGTCGAAAGGCGCAATTCGTAAAGGAATGGATCCTCCGGGGACCAGAGCCGGCAGTTTTGAATGGGGATGTTCAAATCCACCTTGGCAAGCGATGCAATCTCCCCCCGAACCTGGGTGCTTGCCGAACCTCGAACCGTTCCTGCAACCGCTTCCGCAACGACGGCTCGGATGTTGGTTGTCTTTGTCCCCACTCGCCCCATGATTTCCGCCTGCACCCTGATAGAACGGGCCGCCGGGTCTGGAACAACCTGGACATTTTGTATGTAGGGCGCGCCGGTGAGGATGAGGTCGACCGAGTCGTAAATTCCAGGGATGAAGAGATACTTCTCGAAATCCCAACCAGTCGGCATTCCTGCCGGCAGCTCCTCGCGGTCGGCGCCGATCCGGATGACCAGCTCATTCTCCTGTTGTCTCCCCTTGAGCGCCTTTTCGACCTTGAAATAGCCGGGCGTAAAGCAAGGCAGGTGCTCGCCGATCGGCTGACCATTCAACCACGCCTTGGTTCCGTAGCGCGCTTTGTGGACTTTAAGGAGAGCAATCTCCGGGACATCGCCATCGATCTTGAACGTGCGCCGATACCAGAAGGCTTGGCGGAGCTGGCTTTTCTGCCCGACCCGTTCGAACGGGGGCGTAGCCATGTCTGCGAGGCCGGGGACTGGGACGGTGTGGGAGTACTTTCCGGGGGGAGTGTCGCCTGGATCCCCTTGTTCCACCTGCCACTGGCCGTCGAGTTTCATCACCTTACGGGGAGCCGAAGGCTTGAGATCGGCCAGGGCGGTGGCGGCGAAGGCGACTATGACGTAGAAGAAGATGACTTTTGAAAAGGTCATGGGTTGCTCCTAAGACCCGGATCCACGAATTACACGGCGCGGCGTAGCCGCAACCAAAGCCTGCCCGATGAAGAAGAAAGACAGAATGTCGAATATCGAATATCGAATGTCGAATGTCGAAGTGAGGAAGAAATGATCATTGGATCTTCCGTTTCGCCGTCTTGATGCTGGAGACGAA
>RPQK01000663.1 GCA_003819755.1 Acidobacteriota bacterium
CCGTCAAGAGGCGATTCCCTGATCTGTTTCAACCCTTATTCACACCGCAGTGTGACGATCGGGTCAACCTTGGCGGCGCGGCGGGCGGGAATCCACGCGGCCAACAGGGCAACGGCAATCAACAGAGCGCTGGTGCCGACAAGGGTGGCCGGGTCATTGGGTTTAACTTCGTAAAGCTGAGCCTCGACCAGGCTGGTGAGAGCCAGAGCGACCGGCACGCCAACGGCGGTGCCGGCGAGCGAAAGCACTGCGGCTTCTCGAAGAACCCGCCACACGATATCCGGTCGGGTCGCCCCCAGGGCCATTCGGATGCCGATATCGCCGACGCTCCGTGCGACGTTGTAGGCGAGCAGGCCGTAAAGGCCGACACAGGCCAGCAATACGGCAAGCGAGGCCAGCGCGCCGCACAGCGAGGCGAAAAGGCGTTCCCGGCTGATGCGTCGGTCACGCACATCCTCTTGCGTGGTGAGGTTAGTGATGGGGACATCACTATCGATCTCCGCGACGGTTTTGCGTACGCCGGCCGCAATCGCGGTGGGAGGCAGAGCGGTACGGACCGCGAAATAGGGGTTCCGAAGATGAGTTCGGCGAAACCGCGAATAGAACATCTGGCGAAACGGGAAGTAGGTGGTCGGCGGCGCCGGTTGCCTCAGAGCGGAGTACTTGGCGTTCCGGCAAACGCCGATGATCTGCCAATCCGCCTCCCACATCTTCATCGTCAGACCGAGCGGGTTATCGCCGGGCAGAAATTCCCGGACAAACGCCTCGTTGACGACGATCACTTTGGGAGCCGCCTCATTGTCGGCCGCGGTGAAGGCCCGGCCTTGCAGTAAGGGGATGCCCATGGTTGTAAAGAACGTTTCTCCCACACGCAACCGATTTGTCGACATGGTCGCGCCACCGGCTCTGGCCCGACCGGAAAAGGCATCGAAGCTCCCGGTGGAGCCGCCGTCTTCGAGGAGAGGGAACTCGATAAAGCTCGCCGCCTGCACCCCGGGCATCGCAGACAGTGCCTCCTGGACTCGCGCGCAGAACTGGGCCGGTTGCTCTTCGGCGTTACTGCTCCCCCGCAGATTCAGTTGAAACAGCAGCAACCTTTCCGTCTTGAACCCCGGGTCAATTCGGGTCACATTGACCAGCGTGCGCAGATAAAGGGCGGCGCCGGTCACCAAAAGCAGCGACAGACAAACTTGCGCGGCTATCAGGACTCTCCCAGCCCGCAGACGCGGCCGACCGAGCGCACCGCGGCTCTTGAGACCGGTCAAGGCGTCGACCCGGCCGGCTCTGAGGGCGGGCAGCAGCCCGGACACCAAGGCGGTGATGAGCGCGATCGTTAATGTAAACGCCAGCACGGTGCCGTCGAGGGAGACGTCGTAGCTGAGGGCGCCGGCAGATCCTGTCAGAAGCGAGGCGATGGTGCTCCGCAGCCAGACAGCCAACAAAACCCCCAAGCCGCCGCCCAGCAGGCCGAGCACCAGGCTCTCGGTCAGAGATTGGCGGATCAATCGCCAGCGGCCCGCCCCCAGCGCCGCTCGCACGGCCAGTTCGTGCTGGCGGGCGGCGCCACGTGCCAGCGAGAGGCCGGCGAGATTCGCGCAAGCAACAAGCAGGACGAGGCCCACAACGCCAAGCATCAGAAGGAGGGGTCTCTGGTACAGGTAACGATCGTTAGTCAGGCCGCCATGACCGGGCTCAACAACAATCCTCGGGTCCTTCATGACCGCCGCAACTTCTCGGCCAAAGGCAGCGTCAAGCTTCGCCGCAAATTGAGTGTCGCTTCCCCCGGGAGTCAGCCGGGCCATAAGTCGGATGCACCAGTGAAAAGTGTCATTGATCGGTCGGTACAAGAACGGGGACTGGGCCTCCAGCGGGACATAAAAGTCGTTCGTGCGGCCCGGCTGCACCCCCGTGAATCCCTTCGGGAGCACCCCTATGATAGTGAATCCGGTGCGATTCAGACTGAGCGTTCGACCGAGGACACCGGGATCGAGATCATACTGCCTTTCCCACAAGCCGTAGCTGATGACAATGCTCATCGCTCCGGCATAATCTTCGCCAGGGGCGAGTATCCGGCCGATGAGCGGCCGCACGCCGACTCCAGAGAAGAAATTGTCCGAAACCATTGTCCCCCGGGCGGTGAAGGACTCAGCCGGCCCTCGCGTAATCACGTCATCCACCGGCGCAAAGCCGAAAAGTTCCGCCTGCCCGGCGACCTGTTCTCGCAATCTCGCGAATGTCGGCGGCGATACCGAGTCCGCGCCTGTCCACCTGTTCCCGTCAATTCCCGCGCCGCCATTGAACGAGGTCATCCGCACGTCGCTGCCGTTCCACTTCAAAACGCGCAACTCCTGCGGGTTCGGTACCGGAAGCGAGCTGAGCAGGATGGCGTTGACGAGAGAGAAGACCGCGGTCCCGGCGCCAATCCCGAGACCCAGCGAAAGCACGGCGACGGCCGTGAAGCCGGGACTCTTACGCAGTTGACGGAAAGCAAAGCGGAGTGTGTTGAGGAGGCTCATGGCTTCGACCTTTTGCAGTTCACAAACGCTGCGATAGTTTGCAGCAGTTACGGGAGCAAGGAAGATGCCAACTCGCCAAAATGACAGTCAAACATAATTATCTCAACAAGTTGGCGGGGCAGTGTTAGGGCGCCGAGGCAGGCACCGAACTGTCCGAATCCGGCACTGCTTGTCCCAACATTGACCACGGGTGGCCGAGAAACACCAACACACCGATGGTCGCGCTAGGGAGCATTGGCCTTCCCTCCCGTCTTGTCCTGCTGCTTCTTTTGGTCGGACAAGGCTTCCAAGAGCTGCTGTATTGCATTCGGCGCAGGTTTCTGGCTTTGCTGTTTGGTCTGTGACGTCGCCGGCTGCTTGCCGTCCTTTTCAAGCAGATTACCGACTAAAGGGGTCAGAGCATGGCTTGCGCATTCCGAAGGCTCGCATTCGCTCGCGCTCCAGCGGCCCCTTCGGGGTGGAACGGCCAGACTCAGGAGATCAACCACGACGCGCGTCAATCATCGTGTGTCCCTTGTCAAACGTCGCGCTGGTCATCGAGGGTGTTCCGAGAGTCGTTTCCGAAATTATCTCGAAGCCGGTATTGGAAAGGCGTTCCCGCACTTCCACGGCAGTCAGAAAACGAAAGTCCGGGTCCTTCAAAGAGCGTTCAAAGGCCCAGTGGATCTGGCCGGGACGCGCCACTCCGACAGCCGGAGGAAACTGATCCACAATAACCAGCCGCCCATTGGGATTCAGCACTTCCCGGATTCGGCTAAACAAGTCGTTACTGTATTCCCCCACGTCGCACTCCAGCACCATGTCAAAGCCGGCAGGCCAGTCACGTTGGGAGAAATCGGCGGGGTGGTAGGTTATGCGATCCGCGACGGGAGTCTGACTCGCGATTTCGGACCCGGCCAGACAAACGTTCTCTATGTCGACGACAACGGCGCGGCATTCCGGGTGACGAGTCAGAAGGGCGAGGCTCACCACCCCCGACCCGCCTCCTAAATCCATAAAACGCCTGATCCCTTCCATATCCAGGCTCTCGGCCATTTGTCTGGCAAGGGGCTGATGCAGCTCGTATAGCATCCGCGTGAAACGCGCGGCCCTTTCGGGACTGTCTCGCATGGCGAGGACATAGTTCATCGGAGTGAAGCCGAGCGCCGCCGTCGCCGACCCAGGGACACGGATGTGCAGCGCCAGATCCCGCAGAACCGGAGAAATCTCTCTCGCTTCCTGGGCAAGAAATGCCCAGGTGTCGCGGCTGTACGTCCCGAGGATCGATTGGCGAGCGGTAGGGGAAGGGATGTATCCCTCCTCTGTCTTCGTCAGGAGCCCCGTATTCTCCAGAAGCTGGAGCCAGTAGTTGCATCGGTTTGGAGGGATACCGAGCCGTTCGGCCACGGCCGGCGCGCTCAGGGGTCGCTCCTCAAGAAGCCAAAACAACCCCAGTTCAAGCGCCGCGCCGAGCGCCGCCGACGCAAAGGGGGCTTCAAGCACCTCGAGGATCTCGTCTACGGTGGCAGGTTTCATCGCCTCTCCGTTTAGGCATGATAACCTTTCACGGTTCACCGGTTCACGGTTCTGGGTTCGGGGTTCGGGGTTCGGGGTTCGGGGTTCGGGGTCCTGGGTTCTGGGTTTGCGCAAATCGTCGCACGGGCGCCTGACGATTTTGGAGTGCAGGGCAGAAGGACTCCGACGTTTTATCAGGAGTCCTGGCGACGCCGCACTCCAAAAAAAGAGCCGCCTGACGCAAGATACGTATAAAGTGCATTGCCATGCAGGGCAGAGCTTGATCTTTTACGTACCCTTATTCGTATCTTGCCCCTGGACTCGGTCCATTCGGAGGTGCGGGCGGCAGAAGGTGGCCCTGCCGGCATTTTAGGGCCCTGGCTACTTCCTTACGCCGGAGGCGTAAGAGGAGAGTAGCCGGGGGTGGAGCCGTTTTTCAGGCGACACCCCCGGGAAACAGGCAATAAAATCCCCCACTCCGGCAGGAGTGGGAGG